>NZ_JAGGDL010000019.1:0-76864 GCF_017653575.1 Pseudoalteromonas sp. K222D | reverse complement strand
TCTGGCTAGAGAAAATAAAATTAAATATAACGATGATTCAATATGTTAGTAAATCTCTTAACCAGAGTTCAGGTTAATGTAGATAATATGGGGCTACTTTAACAAAAAATGACTTGAAGAAAACCCGAATAAACGCAACACTTATGTGCGTATATGCACATAAGTTTAAGGTGGCACAGTATGGCGGTTAAGTTTGAAGATTGGCAAGATGTTAAAGTGGCTTTTGAGGTTGCACGTTTAGGTACCTTAACTGCGGCGGCAGAGGCGCTTAATGTGCACCATAGTACAGTGCTTAGGCGAATTAATAATCTTGAAAAAAACTTAAATACACGTTTGTTTCATCGCCATGCTCGTGGCTATAAAGCAACAGAAACAGGCGCTAAGCTGTTTAGTACCGCACAAGTGATCGACAGCTCTCTTGAGCAGTTACATAATGATATTGCTGCGGCTGATAGCACACTGCGCGGCAGTTTACTGTTAACCACGGTTAGTGGCTTTATGGATGTGCTTGGCGATGTGTGCGAGCAATTTCAGGCGCTACATCCACAAGTGCAGCTTGAGATGATTTTAGAGCAAAAGCGTTTACGGCTCGATCACGGTCAGGCGCACATTGCCGTACGTGCAGGGCCAAGGCCCGATGAAGGCGACTATATTGCACAGCATTTGGCTCAGCTTAACTCGGGTTTATATGCTAATCAGCGATATATTAATAAATATGGTATGCCTAAATCGCTGAGTGATTTACAGCAACATAACTTTATTTCTGGCGTGGCGGGCTTTAATGCGCGGGTGCCGTATTTTGAATGGGTAGATCAGCATATTGCAGCGCCGCAAATAAAACTGCGTGTGTCAGAAACCTCAGAAGCTACGCGTGCTGTAATTAAAGGCTTAGGAATTGGTGGGTTACAGCACAATGTTGCGGCTCAATACGCTAATTTAGTACCCATTTTATCTAATGAATTAATCTGGTGTACTGATATATGGCTAGTAACGCATCATTTGGTGCATCGTACCGCAAAGGTACAGGCGTTTAGCCAATTGTTAAAAACCTATTTTCAAACCAATAAAGCAAGCTAATGTGGCATTATAAAAACTTAGGTGATGCTATGTTTGCAGATGCAGAGCTGGCTAAAATAAAACAGCTAGCAATGGCTACCAACGCACCACTTTACGTTAAATATTACGCAAAAAGTGGACTGCATTGTGAAGTGTTACTGTATTTTTCGCCGCACTATCAATCGCTTGCTGCTCTGCTGGGGGCTACTTGCTGTAAAGCCCCTAACTTAGATGAACTGACGGTTTTATAGCTATTTTATAGCGACTTTTTGACTGAAATACCTAAGCGTTTAGCCAAGCGAAATAAGTTTGCACGGTCTACTTTTAAGGTGCGTGCTGCACTTGCCCAGTTATAATTATGTTGCTCAAGCTGCTGACTAATTAAATGATGGGTAAAGGTATCGGTTGCTTGCTTAAGTGATAAATTTTGCTCTGCTATGTTAGTGCTACTGCCAGTGGTGGTGTTTGTGGTACTAGCAGGTAATGATAACTGTGTTGTATTACTAGTACTAAGGTTTAGCTCACAGTGCTCGGGCTTTATGGTAATAATGGCTTGTTGCCATTGGCTTTGTTTGGCCTTTAGTGCTGCGCGGCTAATTACATGCTCTAGCTCCCGTACGTTACCCGGCCACTGATATTGGGTTAACAATAATTGTGCATCGACACTTAACTTAAGTTGTTTTATTGCTAATTTTCGTGCGGTTTGCTCAACAAAAAAACCAGCTAATAAAACCACATCGTTTTCACGCTGGCGTAACGGCGCTACCGTTAGCGGGTAGACACTTAATCTATGGTATAAATCGGCTCTAAAGCGTCCTTCGGCTACTTCTTTTTTTAAATTACGATTAGTAGCAGCAATAACCCGCACATCAACATATTTCACTTCGTCTTCGCCTACTGTTTGTATTTCGCCACTTTGTAATACCCGTAGCAATTTACTTTGTAGTACCAGTGGTAGCTCGCCTATTTCGTCTAAAAATAAAGTACCACCGTGCGCTAGCTGAAACTTACCTTGGCGCGCATGATCCGCCCCAGTAAAAGCGCCTTTAGCATGGCCAAAAAACTCACTTTCGGCGAGATTTTCAGCAAGCGAAGCACAGTTTAAATGAATAAGTGGCTGCTCACTGCGTTTCGAGTGTAAATGAATATTACGTGCAACCAGCTCTTTGCCTACGCCGGTTTCGCCTAAAATTAACACACTAAAATTAGAGGCGGCGACAAGTTTTATATCATTTTTAAGTGCTTGTATTGCTGAGCTTTGACCAATAATTTCGCCGCCATCACGGGTGAGTGCTTCGCGGTTAAGCTCTTGCACTAAGGCGCTAGAATGCTGTGCATGTAATTTGTAATGAGCCAGCTGTAATGCCGTTTTAAAATGTGCGCTGCATAGCGTTTGTAAGGTGCTAAGCGTTTGCGCACTAATAGCGTTAAAGGCATTGGCATTTAGGCTGTCAAACGTAATCACACCTAATAACTGTTGTTGATCAAATAAGGGTAAACCTAAGCAAGCATGTACCGGAATGTCGCCAGTTTTTGCTAGTAGTAAGCCGTCGTACGGATCGGGCAATGGACAGTCATGGGCAAATTGCAGTGGTTGCTGAGTGTTACAAATAGCTTCTAAGCGCGGATGCTCACTAAGCTTAAAACGCCGCCCCAGGCTATCTGGCATTAAGCCTTTAATTGCAAGTGGCTTGAGCTGCTCACCTTGTAGCTCAAGCAGTGCGCTGGCATCACTGGCAATCACTGTTTCAAGGACAGTAAGTAATTGCTCAAAACAGTTTTTATCTAATGTGCTTTGAGCCAGCTTTACCGCTACGGCAGTGAGATTAATTGCGCTGCTCATGTCAAAATGACTCTTATGTGTTTTTTAGTTTGATTTATGGTAGGTCATAAAGACATAAAAAGCAAAGGTGGATAAGTTAGTTCATTGAAATATATATGTTTATTTTATTGGCACGATAAGTGTAATAGGTAGTTAAGTGCATTAGTTGTTGAGGCCGTTATGAACACCTTGGTTATACATAATCCAAGCTACAAAATTGAGACAGCTTGTTTACTGAAAAAACTACTGCTAGTGGCAAACTCATTATTAGCAGCTAGTTGTGCATTACTAATAACCAGTATTTTAATTAGCTACCCTTTTGCCGGTTACTTTTCTATACCGGTGCAAATTTCGGCACATATTAGCACTATTATTATTGCTGCTATTTTAAAAATTAGCTATGTGCTGCGTTGTATCGCACTGCATGGCATGGGGAAGGAAGTTCGTTAATGCGACCTATTAATTTATCTCAGCCGGTACCGGCTAATATTCGCTTTTACCAAATAACGCAGTGGCCAGTATGGATGCTGCCATTTAGACCCTATTTTTTAGCCGCAGGCTTGTTGGCTTTTAGTTCAATAGGCTACTGGTTATTAATTTTAACGGGTAGTGCAACTTGGCAGTTAACAATCCCCGCTACATTATGGCATGCCCACGAAATGTTATTTGGTTTTGCAGGTGTTGTTGCAGTGGGTTTTTTACTTACCGCCGCGCAAACCTGGACTGGAGTACCTAGCATTAGTGGCAAAAAGTTAATGCTATTAACGCTGCTATGGCTTGGGGCGCGAGGCGCATTTTTTGTGTCTTTGCCTGCTTTTGCACAATTTAATTTATATGCGGTGTTAGTGTTACAGCTCGCATGGTGGCTAGGTGTTATTGCAGCATTAGCTAATATGTTATTAACCGCTAAAAGCAAAAATAACTATCAATTTTTAGTGCTATTAGCGGCGCTGTGTACGTTAAATATTGTTTACTTGGCCCTGCTGATTGAACAAAACATGCAGTTTGCGCTTGCCATTGTTGATACAGCAGTATTACTGATGACCTTATTAATTGGCATAGTAGCAGGGCGTGTATTGCCATTTTTTACCAGTAAAGGCCTTGGTTTAACAGCGCAGGTACGTACAGCTAACGTTGACTCAGTATTACTGTATATGAGCGTTTTTAGTATTGCGGTGTTTTTTCTTAGTCAGTTATTTTTTAATCAGCTAAACCCAGGCTGGGCACTTGCTGTTGTTGCTGTGCTGCATTTAATCCGTAGTTTTTATTGGTGGGATAAAAACGTACTTAAAGTTCCTTTGTTATGGTCTTTGCATTTTTCGTACTTGGCACTAGGTGTAGGTTTAATGCTGGTAGCCGTGAGTTTTTACAGCAGTGTTATTTTATTTAAAGATGCATTACACCTCATTACCATAAGTACCATAGGGATGATGATTTTAGCCATGATGACACGCGTATCTCATGGGCATACCGGGCGCTATTTGACTATTCCACATTATATGGCGGTTGCTTTTGCTTTAGTGTTAGTGGCTGGGATTACTCGTTCTTTACTGCCTTTTGTTATTGGGCCACACCTAGCTTGGCAGCTAAGTGCTGGGCTGTGGCTAATTGCCTTTTTATTATTTTTAATTCACTGCACACCTATTTTAACACAGCGTCGTGTTGATGGGCGTCGTGGTTAACCTATACCTATTTTATTAATTGGGTATTATTCACACGTAGGAAAACCTAGATGTTATCTGATAAAACTATTGAAATTGTTAAAAGTACTGTTCCTTTATTAGCAGAGGCAGGTACGGTTGTTACTGATCATTTTTACAAGCGTTTATTTAGTCATAATCCTGAGCTTAAAAATATTTTTAATATGAGCAACCAAGATACCGGCCGTCAACAATTTGCATTATTTAACGCATTGGCTGCTTATGCACAAAACATTGATAATTTAGAGGTGTTAAAAGCGGCACTTGGGCGTATTAACCATAAACATACTAGTTTAAATATTTTGCCGGAGCACTACCCAATTGTTGGTGCACATTTAATTGGCACGCTGAAAGAGCTTATTCCTGAGCAGTTCACGCCAGATGTTGAATATGCTTGGCGTGAAGCGTATGGCGTACTTGCTGATATTTGTATAACTGAGGAAGCTGCTTTATACGAGCACAGCAAAAATAACTTAGGCGGTTGGGCAGGCACACGTCAGTTTGCAATAACTAATAAGCAGGCAGAGTCAGAGCTGGTAACTAGCTTTACGCTTACGCCAGTTGATGGCGATGCAGTAATTGCCCATAAACCGGGTCAATATTTAGGTATTAAAGTTAAGCCAGAGGCTAGTGAATATGAAGAGATCCGCCAGTATTCTATTTCGCAAAAAAGTAATGGTAAAAACTACCGTATTAGCGTTAAAAAAGAGTTATTACCAAACCCTGGCATGGTGTCTAACCATTTACACTCACTAGAGCAAGGCGCAATAGTAGAGCTATATCCGCCTGCAGGGGATTTCTTTTTACGAAATAACACCAGCCCTGCTGTGCTTATTTCAGCGGGTGTTGGGCAAACGCCAATGGTAGCAATGTTAGAGACGCTATTAAGCGATACTGCTAATCAAAATATTATGTATTTGCATGCTTGCGAAAATACTCAGCAGCACTCATTTGCTAATTATTTAAATGAACTAAGCACTGTTTACCCGCGCTTACAAACCATGACTTGGTTTAATCAAGGCGATGTAGGAGCTGATTTTACCGGTTTTATGGATTTACACGCAGTACAAGCGCAATTGCCACTGAGCAACGGCGACTTTTACTTGTGTGGACCCGCTAATTTTATGGCCTTTGTGAAAAAACAACTGCTAGAATTAGGCGTTAATAACGGACACATTCATTACGAAATTTTTGGCCCGCATCAAGATCTATAATATTTATAGAATAAAACTCAATTAAAAAAGCGCGCTATTGGGCATTACTTCAATAGCGCGCTTTTTTGTGCCGTTAAATAACCTGAACTCCGGATAATAAACCTATCTCAAGCAGCTATTTTCAGCGCTAACTGCGTTGAATTTACTTGCAATAGGCCAGCTATTGACGCGTAAATTCGCCTTGTTTTCACTGGAAATCTCTGGCTAGAGAAAATAAAGCTAAATATAACTATGATTCAATACGTTAGTAAATCTCTTAACCAGAGTTCAGGTTAAATATTAAACTGGCTCCTAATACCTTTAAATTAAAGCTTTTTGGTATTGGTTTGCGCGGCATACGCTTGTTGTTGCCAAGCATTAAATAACTGCTGTTGTTTATTTGATATTTTTAAGCCGTAAGTTTTTTGCATATAGGCATAAGCGTCGGCTATTTGTTTACGGGCATAAAAAGGAGGCTCTATTACTCGTTGTTTAAAGTTAACTTTAACTTCACAGCGACCGTATTGGGTGGCGCTTTCACTAAGCATTCCAAATCGATAATTAGAACGATCTGCGTTAATTTCACCAATAGCAGGAGCTAAGTTGTTTATATCGGCTTCCATCTTTCTAAACTTAGCACTTACTTTACGGCAGTTTTTACGCCCGCCATCTTGCCAGCATTGTAATTGGTGGCCAAACTCCCAGGCAGGCACAATATGCTCCCATTCTATGCGTAAAGCGCGTGCATTTACGTTACCTGAGCGGGTATGTGTATTGCGTGGCACATAGCCACAGTTAGTGGGGTCAGGAACTAGTTTTTTACCCTGTTTTTTTATATCGCAGCCACAGTAAATACTTTTAGCATTACTAGGGAGGGTTTTAATTAGGTGTCTTTTAGCGGTTGAAAACCGAGTAAATTCTTCAGCCGATAGCGAAAAGCATACAAAAAAAGCCAACAAGGCTAAAATAAATCGAGTCATATCCATCACATACGTGAACTACAGGAGCGGCTAGTTTAATGACTTGAAGCTAAAAGATAAAGTTTACTTAAAGCCATATTTACCGTTCTTTAGTATTTAACCTTAGCTCTGGTTAAGAGATTTACTAACGTATTGAATCATAGTTATATTTAGTTTTATTATCCGGAGCTCAGGTTATCTACTTTAAATTGTTGTTTAAATAAACAAAAGTTGTTACTTAAAGAGTATGATGAAAGCTCATAAGTTTGTGATTTGGATTGCGAATGAAATTTATAGATTATTATGCCGTGCTTGGAGTATCGCCCGATGCAGACGATAAAGCGGTTAAAGTAGCTTATAAAAAGCTAGCTAGAAAATATCATCCAGATGTAAGTAAAGAACCTCAAGCCGAGGAAAAGTTTAAAGAGATAGGTGAAGCTTACGAAGTTATTCACAACAAAGAAGAGCGCGCTAAATACGATGTGTTACGTCGTAATCAACAAAACCGTGCTCAGCAGCAAGCAAATTATGGCGGTAGCTATGGCTCGTCACAAAACCATTATCAGCAAGGTGATCCCCAAGCCGATCAGGAGTTTTCTGATTTTGTAAATTCAATGTTTGGCGGCGCAGGTGGGTTTAACCATGGCGGGCAGGGCAGAACTGGTGGCGCTCGTGCGCAAAAAGGACAAGATGTGGAAATTGAATTCCCGGTATTTCTTGAAGAAACGTTAGTCGATACCGTTAAACCAATTGAGTTTATGCTGCCGCAGCGAGACAGTAGTGGCCGTGTATCTGAAGTTAAAAAATCGCTTAAAGTTAAAATTCCTGCCGGCTCGGTTAATGGCGAACGCATTCGCTTAAAAGGCCAAGGTGGATTAGGTTCGGCAAATGGCCCTAATGGCGATTTGTATTTGCAAATTCGCTTAGTGCCTCATCCATTATTTGACGTTGAGGGGCATGACCTAAACATAGTGGTACCTCTTGCACCATGGGAAGCTGCTTTGGGCACTAAAATAAATTTACCTACATTAGCCGGAAAAATCCAACTAACTATTCCAGCTAATAGTCAATCGGGTCAACGTTTACGCATTAAAGGTAAAGGGTTAATTAGTAAAAAAGCCAAAGGTGACTTATTTGCTGTGATTAAAATTGTTAATCCAGCATTGAGTGATGATGTTAGCAAAAAGCTTTGGCAAGAGCTGGCCGAAAAAGCCCATTTTGACCCCCGTAGCAATTGGAGCAAGTCATAATGAAAATTATCGAGGCACCACAAGGCAATTTACTCACTAGCCAAGAATTGTGTGTGAGTAGTGATATTAGCGAAGCCATATTATATGAATTGGTTGAGCACAGCATTGCTATTCCTATTGAGGGCGAGCGCGTTACAGAATGGCAATTTACGGTATCAACAGTGATCTTAGTTAAAAAGGCTGCGCGTATTCAGCATGACTTATCGTTAGATTGGTCTGCTATTGCTTTGGTTTTACAATTATTGGATGAACGGGATGAGTTGATTGCTGAAAACCAAATGTTAAAGCAGCACTTAAGTCGATTTAAACATTTAGAATAAAAAATAGTGGTTAAATTTTAAATGCGAGTAGCTAGCTATTTTTATGGAGCTAGCTCAGCACTTTTATAATAGTGAGCTTTTGGTGCTTAAATATTTTTTATTCGTGAAATAAGAGTAAGTAAAGCGTCAATAAATGCGTAAAAATAGCCGACTATTCAGATAAAAAAGGTGAATATTGCAGAGTTGATTTGGTATAAGCGTAAAACTGCGTTAAAGTTTACAGCGAACTAATTAGAGGATAAACAGCAGACAATGTCGGAAATTCAATTTTTAAATGTAGACCTAGAGCTTGAGTCAAAGCAAGATATTAGCGTGCTTGTAGCTGACCTAAAAAAAATCGCCACTATTTTACATTATGATAAAGACGAATACCGTCAGTTAGCGCGTATAGAAGTAACAGGCGAAATATCTTCACCGGATAAAGCAATTAACCACTTATGTGAGTTAGTAGAGTCATGCTCGCGGGCTGCACTTAAGCAATGGTTGAGTTGTTCGCGCCGTACCTTTGATATTGGTTTTGAATCGGGCACTTCGCCAAAGTGTTTTAACCAAGCGCTGCACGCCGATACATTATTACGTATATCGGCAATTGGTGCAGGCATGGAAATTACTATTTACCCGCTAGAAAAATAGCGTTAGCCTTTGCGCTCTACAACAGCTGCGGTCATTTTTGATACGCAGCAAAGCTCGCCGCGACTATTCGTTATTTTTATTTCCCATACTGAGCTACGTTTGCCAATATGAAACGCTTTTGCGGTGGCGGTTAAGGTGCCATTACGCGAGGCTTTTAAATGGCTGGCACTGATCTCTTGCCCTACACAATAAAATTTAGTGAAGTCGACCACAAAATTAGCCGCGTAGCTGGCAACACTTTCGGCTAAAACCACGTTTGCTCCGCCATGCACCATGCCTATAGGGTTATGGTGCGCAGGAATTGCTGGCATAGTGGCAACTAAGTAATCATCACCAATTTCAGTTATTTCAATCCCCATGGTTTTCATCAGTGTACCTTGGCCATTTATGCCTTGGTCTAACTGCTTACAAAACGCTAAAGTAATAGGTTGATGCCAAATACTCATTGTTACTCCTTTAAAGGTTGAAAACGATAACCGATAATACGATTTTTCATGGCGATATGATAGCCAAATTAGTGCAGCTACTGCATGGTAATACAGTGCTACTTTTTGCTTTCTACATAGTGCTTAATTTCATCGAGATCTTTTTTTAGCATTTTACGCATCGAACTTTTAAGAAAAAACCCTATCACTGCAGAGATCATTTTTACCCAAATAGACTCAGAGCTATCAGAAAAAGTCATGGTTAAACAGGTGCTAGGTTCGGCGGCGGTAAGTGACAGCTTAGTGGTATAAACTGCCCCGCCATTTTCTGCGCGAGTGCAATAGTATTCATTAGTAACAGCTTCGGTGATCCACATGGTTTCTGAGGCTGCTTTGCCAAAAATTTTTCGTGTTTCTAACCATTTTAGGCCCACTAGCCCTTGTGGTGGCTTCTCGATTATTTTTACATCAATAATGCCAGACAGCATATTGGCACTGTTTTCGATGTCAGTTATTGCCGCCCATACTTTACGTTTAGGACCGTTAATTATTACCGCTACAGTGATATTCATAACACTCTCCGTTAATTCACATTGATGAAGTTAAGGCCCATTACAAAAACGATAGTTAACTAATTTTTAATAACAGCAACAACTTAGTAGTTATGTAATTAATGTAACGTAAAACTAACACTATCGTGATCTGCGTAATTTTATCTGTAATTTACTTGGTAATTTTAAGCTTAGACCAATGCCACCTTTGGAAGCAAAGGCGAGGAGTAATTTAAATTTGCGATTTTCAGATAACTGTATATACTCACAGTTAAATGTACTGTATGGAAAACCAGTTGTATGCGACCATTAACTAACCGCCAAGCGCAAATACTCGAACTTATTAAAGTGTTTATTAAAGACACTGGTATGCCTCCTACACGCGCAGAAATTGCACAAACATTAGGCTTTAAAAGTGCTAATGCAGCAGAAGAGCATTTAAAAGCGCTGGCTAAAAAAGGCGCTATTAAAATGAAACCAGGCGCTAGCCGTGGTATTCAACTTATTGAAGAAGATGAACCAGAACAACTTGGTTTACCGTTAATAGGCCGTGTAGCTGCCGGCGAACCTATTTTGGCGCAACAACATGTTGAGAGCCATTGTAAAATTGACCCGTTAATGTTTAAACCCGCTGCCGATTTTTTATTGCGTGTAAATGGTATGAGCATGCGAGATATTGGTATTATGGATGGTGATTTACTGGCTGTTCATCGCACTCAAGTTGCCGAAAATGGCCAAGTTATTGTTGCCCGCGTTGATGACGATGTAACGGTAAAACGCTTAGAAAAAGCAGGCAAAAAAGTATTATTGCATGCTGAAAATAAAGAATTTTCGTCGATAGAAGTGGATCTTGAAAACGAATCTTTTAATATTGAAGGCTTAGCTGTTGGGGTTATTCGTAATGCTGACTGGATGTGACAATTAAGCTGTTATAGCTATGTAAAATATCGGCATAATTTAATAGCTCAGATAATTAATGCGCACTTTTTAGTGCGCTTTTTTTTGCCTTTTTTTTGTGAAAATTCCGCTGCAATGAAAAAATTATATTAAGTTTATGTTTTTTATCATTTAAGTATTTAATACTCGTTATCGCTGTCTTTTTATTTGTAACCCTTGCTGTTGCTCACTTCCTGCTTAGAACAAAATTAAATAAATCCCATATTTACGCTAATCCCCTAATATTATTTGATTATTTTTCAAACTAAAACTTGCTAGTTGTTCAATTATTAACTAATTGTTAATGGGCTGGACTAACAATAACTCACAGCTTTAGTTTTGAGAAAATATATTTATATATCCGGCAGCAATACAAAAATAAAAAATAACAAATTGGCATTTAAAGCTTATGTCTTTTTGTTTTGCACTCGCAACAGTATTAAAGGAGCTGTCACATGGGTAAATTGAGCTCTACCTTGTGGCTTATATTGTTTGTTTTTCCGCAGTTAGCATTGGCAAATAGCCAATATAATATGCGCAAAGGCGTAACCGATATAAGTAATAATGTTTATCAACTACACATGACCATATTTTTAATATGCTGTGTAATAGGCGTGATTGTATTTGCCGTTATGTTTTGGGCACTTATTCATCATCGTAAATCTAAAGGAGCAGTTGCTGCTCAATTTCACGAAAGTACCAAAGTAGAAATACTCTGGACAGCAATTCCATTTGTTATTTTAATAGCAATGGCAGTCCCCGCAACTAAAACATTAATAGCGATGGAAGATGCCAGTAAAGCGGATATCACTATTAAAGTAACTGGTTCACAATGGAAATGGCATTACGAATATATGGGGGAAGATGTTGAGTTTTACTCAATACTTGCCACACCGCAAAATGAAATTGCTAACCTAGCCGATAAAAACCCCAACTATTTACTTGAGGTAGATAAGCCTCTGGTATTACCGATCAATAAAAAAGTACGCTTTTTAATGACCTCCGACGATGTTATTCATTCTTGGTGGGTGCCCGATTTTGCTATTAAAAAAGATGCAAACCCGGGGTTTATTAACGAAACGTGGACCAACATAAACGAAGTCGGTATTTATCGCGGTCAGTGTGCTGAGCTATGCGGTAAAGATCATGGCTTTATGCCAGTGGTAGTAGAGGCTAAGTCAGAGGCCGATTTTAAAGTTTGGCTAGCAGATGCTAAACAAGCAAAGCAAAAAGCAGCAGCAGCAGATGCTGCATTACTTGACCAAACACTCCCTAAAGAAGAATTAATGACTTTGGGTGAGCAAGTGTATATGGCCAATTGTGCTGCATGTCATCAGCCCACAGGGTTAGGTTTGCCAGGCGTTTTTCCTGCACTTAAAGGCAGCCCGATAGTGCTTGGCGATATAAAAGACCACATTGATATTGTTATTCACGGAAGCCCCGGCACAGCCATGCAAGCCTTTGCTAAACAGCTCTCTATAAAGCAATTAGCAGCGGTAATTACTTATAAGCGTAATGCATGGGGTAATGATACCGGTGATGTAATTCAACCAAGTGAAATACAGGCAGCACTTGATGCCGATGGGGAGGCGAACTAATGAGTAGCATAGTAGAACAACCTGACATTAATGAAGCTCACCACGCTCATCATCCTGCTAAAGGCTTTAAGCGCTGGTTATATACCACAAATCATAAAGATATAGGTAGCTTGTACTTAATTTTTTCGCTAACTATGTTTTTTATTGGTGGTGCTATGGCTATGGTGATCCGCGCTGAGTTATTTCAGCCAGGATTGCAATTAGTCGATCCTCACTTTTTTAATCAAATGACCACGGTTCATGGGTTGATTATGGTATTTGGTGCCGTTATGCCGGCCTTTACTGGCTTAGCTAACTGGATGGTGCCATTAATGATTGGCGCGCCTGATATGGCCTTACCCCGAATGAATAACTGGAGTTTTTGGATTTTACCATTCGCGTTTTTAATTTTATTATCATCGCTATTAATGCCCGGTGGCGGTCCTGCGTTTGGTTGGACTTTTTATGCGCCGCTGTCCACAACCTACAGTAATGACAATACCGCCATGTTTGTATTTGCTGTGCATATTATGGGTATTAGCTCCATTATGGGGGCAATTAATGTAATTGTAACCATAGTTAACTTGCGTGCCCCAGGCATGACTTGGATGAAGGTCCCTATGTTTGTATGGACTTGGCTGATAACGGCATTTTTATTAATTGCGGTTATGCCGGTACTCGCAGGTGCAGTGACCATGGTGCTCACCGATAAATACTTTGCAACCAGCTTTTTTGATGCAGCTGGTGGCGGTGATCCGGTGATGTTTCAGCACATATTTTGGTTTTTTGGCCACCCCGAAGTATACATAATGATTTTGCCGGCTTTTGGCATTATTTCTACTATAGTTCCTACCTTTTCGCGTAAAAAACTTTTTGGTTATTCCTCCATGGTATATGCCACGGCGTCAATTGCGTTGTTGAGTTTTACAGTGTGGGCGCATCATATGTTTACTACCGGTATGCCGGTGGCTGGCGAGCTGTTTTTTATGTACGCGACTATGCTGATATCGGTGCCCACTGGAGTAAAAATATTTAATTGGGTAGCCACTATGTGGCGCGGTTCAATTACGTTTGAAGTCCCCATGCTATTTAGTATTGCTTTTATTGTGTTGTTTACCTTAGGTGGTTTTTCGGGATTGATGCTGGCCATTACACCGGCTGATTTTCAGTACCATGATACCTACTTTGTAGTGGCACATTTTCATTATGTACTGGTAACGGGAGCGGTGTTTTCTATTATGGCAGGCGCGTATTATTGGCTGCCTAAATGGACTGGCAATATGTATAACATAGCGCTGGCTAAATGGCATTTTTGGTTATCGCTGGTAAGCGTAAATGTATTGTTTTTTCCTATGCACTTTGTAGGGCTTGCAGGCATGCCACGCCGTATACCCGACTATGCGCTACAGTTTGCTGACTTTAACGCCATTATTAGTATTGGCGGCTTTGCCTTTGGATTATCGCAGTTGTTGTTTGTAGCTGTAGTGATTAAATGCGCACGCGGCGGCGACAAGGTTCCTGCAAAAGTGTGGGAAGGCGCAGAAGGACTGGAGTGGGAGGTAGATTCACCTGCTCCGTACCATACATTTTCAACACCACCGGAAATTAAATAATGATACACGCACCGCTACTTAAGCGCTTAGTTGTTATTTGCTTAGCCATGTTTGCATTTGCATTTGCGTTAGTGCCTTTGTATGACGTGTTTTGTGATATTACCGGCATTAACGGTAAGCCATCATTAGAGCAAGCAAAGCAAAGCACGCAAGTAATACAAAATCGCGAAATAAGTGTGAGCTTTACCACGCATGCACAAAGCGGTGCACCCTTTGCTGTGAAGTCTAAAGAGTACAGTGTTGCGGTAAAGCCCGGTGCTATGCGTGAGGTAATGTTTAGCGCCAAAAATAATAGTGACCAAGATAAAGTAATGCAGGCAGTGCCTTCGGTATCACCCGGTAGAGCAGCAAAATACTTACATAAAATAGCGTGTTTTTGTTTTGATCAACAGCCATTAAAAGCAGGTGAAGAACTAGAGTTTACGTTGCTTTTTTATGTTGATACCGCACTACCAAGTGACATTGAAGAGTTAACTTTATCTTATACGGTATTTGATATTAGTGAGCGGCTAGCAGCCAATAACAACTAGCCTAACTAGTGACAACCAGGAGCAAATAAAATGAAGCAAGAATATGAGCATTATTATGTACCAGATCAAAGCCCATGGCCGATTGTTGGCGCAGTAGCATTATTTTTTATTGCAGTAGGTGCAGCTCTAACCGTAATGAGTGCCGGTAAAGAAGGTGACAGTGGCATTTATATTTTGTACGCAGGTATAGCAGTACTGCTGTATATGTTGTTTAGCTGGTTTAAAAACGTGATTGATGAGGCCGGGAAAGGCTTATATTCGGCGCAAATGGATCGCTCTTTTCGACAAGGAATGAGTTGGTTTATTTTTTCTGAAGTAATGTTTTTTATGGCATTTTTTGGCGCACTTTTTTACGCCCGTATGCTTTCTGTGCCTTGGCTTGGTGGTGCCGATAACAATGCCATGACTAACGAAGTGCTTTGGCCTACATTTGAAGCTGTGTGGCCATTAATTACCACGCCAGGGGGCGACACTACCCAAGCTATGGGATGGCAAGGTCTACCGCTGATTAACACCTTAATTTTATTGACCTCATCAGTTACTTTGCATTTTGCCCATGTGGCAATAGAAAGTGATAAACGCGGCCAGTTAAAAGTGTTTTTAGGACTGACTATTTTATTGGGTGCAGTTTTTTTAGGCCTACAAGTAGAAGAATATATTCATGCGTATAACGATTTAAACTTAACATTAGATGCCGGTATTTATGGCAGCACGTTCTTTTTACTTACGGGTTTTCATGGCATGCATGTGACCTTAGGAACTATTATTTTATTGGTAGTATTTTTACGAATTTTAAAAGGACACTTTACTAAAGATAAGCACTTTGCTTTTCAAGCGGCGGCTTGGTACTGGCATTTTGTTGATGTAGTTTGGTTATGCTTATTTATATTTGTGTATGTGCTGTAGTTATTAAAGGGGCGTTATTGCCGCTAATAAAGCCAAGTTTTAGTGCGGCAATAACAACTATTAATACCACCACAGAAAATAATACGCGACGACCTAAAAAGTGAGACATAGGTCGTCCTTGGGTTTTTCCAGAGACCATAATAAATAAAGCGCGAAACAAGTTAAAAAGTATAAATAATAACAACAATACAATAAAAATTTTAATCATCACTAGGTTGACCCTTTATGCAGTTAATTAGATGGCGTGAACAAAAGTTTAGCTCAATAATCACCATTTGTATGGTAGTGATTGTAGTTTTGGTGTGTGTGCGTTTAGGTTTTTGGCAGTTAGAACGTGCGACACACAAACAACAGCAGTTAGCTTCTATTGCAACGCTGCAAACGCACGGTGTAATGAGCTGGCAGCAAATGCTTAAACTACCTAGTAACTGGAATAAAACAGGATTGTTAGTTGAGTTAACAGGGCATTTTATTAACGATGAATATTGGCTTTTAGACAACCAAGTTTATAACGGGCAGGTGGGTTATGACTTACTGGCACTGTTAAAGCCAAATAACGAAACACATGCCATTTTGGTTAATTTAGGCTGGATAAAAGCTCCCCTATCGCGCAATGCATTACCCAAAGTAACCCTACCTAAACACGCTTTTACGCTTACTGCTCAAATAAAAGAAAATAACCTCACTGCTTTTAGCCTCGAGAGTAAAACCAATAACATTGATTTACCAAAGCGAGTGCAAACAATTGAATTAAATAAGTTGAGCGAACAAAGCCAGCAATTATTAGTTAATTTTATGGCGTATCGCCAAGGTAGCGGCGATGCAATAGGTATACCTCACTATACCGCGGTTGTTATGAGCCCACAAAAACACCACGCTTATGCGGTGCAATGGTTTTTAATTGCTCTGGCGTGCGTTTTAGTGGCTATTTTTGCAAGTAAAAAAAGGACACATAATGAAAAATAACCCCCTTTTACTGTTTGTCATTTGCTGCGCTATTCCGCTAATTTTAGCGTACAGCGCGCTTAAATTAGATTGGTTACCTACCGCCATTACTAACAATGGTGAGTTTTTACAGCAACAGGTTAAATATGAAAATTGGCCGCAAAACAATCATAAGCAATGGACTATTGCCCTAAATTACTCCAATGGATGTACTACGCCTTGTAGTGAGCAATTAGCCGCACTAAATAATTTATACATAGCGCTAGGCAAAAACCAGAATAAAGTAGATGTAGCCGTGATAGGCGAAGTAAAAGCTGCCAACTCCCCGTGGAAAAGTATAGATGCGCAACCAAACTTACAACCGGCTAGTTTGTATTTAATCGACCATATGGGGCTTGTAGTGCTTGAGTATCCATTTAAAACACAGCCACAGGAAAATAGATTAGTACAAAAAGGACTATTAAAAGATCTAAAAAAATTACTGAGTTATTCTCGTTCGAGCTAAGTAGGAAGATGCCATGTATAAAAATTATAAAAACTGGGTATTAATAACGGGCTTATTGGCTTTGATAGTAGTGGCGTTGGGTGCTTATACTCGCTTAAGTGATGCCGGGTTGGGTTGCCCAGATTGGCCAGGATGTTATGGCTTTTTAACTGTACCCAAACATGAAGCCGATATAGCGCAAGCAGCACAAAGTTATCCCGATATGATGTTTGAAACCGCTAAAGCATGGAAAGAAATGATTCATCGCTACTTTGCCGGTACGCTAGGCTTGCTCATATTAGCCTTATTTGTATATGCTTTTTTAAAACGTCAATCGCCAACAACGCCAGTTAAATTACCATTACTACTGTTATTGTTAGTGATATTTCAGGCTGCATTAGGTATGTGGACGGTTACGATGAATTTACAGCCGTTAATAGTGATGGGCCACTTACTTGGTGGCTTTAGTATTTTAGCGCTGCTCACTTTATTATATTTACGATTAAACGCCAAGCCAATAATGGGGGGAGATGCAGGTGCAAGACGCTATTTTGGTTTAAGCTTAGTGGCGCTTAGCGTACTAATTATACAAATAGCGTTAGGAGGTTGGTTGGCTGCAAATTACGCTGCTCCGCATTGTAATGGCTTGCCTTTATGTAGTAATGCCCAGCCATTTTCGCTTAGTAGTGTGTTTCAGCTCCCGCTTGAGCATGGTAACTACGAGTTTGGCGTCCTGTCGCAGCAAGCACGTATGTCGATTCATTTATTACAC
Organism: Pseudoalteromonas sp. K222D; assembly: GCF_017653575.1. Taxonomy (NCBI): domain Bacteria; kingdom Pseudomonadati; phylum Pseudomonadota; class Gammaproteobacteria; order Alteromonadales; family Pseudoalteromonadaceae; genus Pseudoalteromonas; species Pseudoalteromonas sp. K222D. Next base: position 59,192 of record NZ_JAGGDL010000019.1, on the reverse strand, counting down.
CGTATTTGGGCATTAGTTACTTGCATAGTATTGGCATTAATTATGTGGCGAATATACAGCCGTGCCTACTCGCAAAAAATAAAAAGCTGCGCCGTTAGCGTGTTAGTTGTCTTATTTTGCCAAATTGCTTTAGGCCTCGCAGTGGTGCATTGGCACATTCCGTTAAGTATGGCACTGGCACATAACTTAATGGCTGCCATACTGTTATTAACTTTAATTAGATTATGCTATTACCTCAAAGCACGAACTTAAAAGCACGAACCTAAAATTACAAATAGAAAGGAGCGTTGTTATGGCACTTACAATAGATAAAAAAGCAATACAACCTATAAATACACTACCGCTAATTACACGTAGTTATAATTTACTACAAGATTATTTAGCCATTAGTAAATTTAAAGTAGTCGCTATGTTGGTACTGACCGCGTGGGTTGGTTTGGCGCTAGCACCCGATGTAGGCAGAGGCATGGGTGTACAGTTTATAAGCTTACTTGGCATAGGATTGCTTTCAGCAGCAGCAGCGGTAATTAACCACGTTGTTGATAGCGAAATAGACAGCAAAATGGCGCGTACTCGTCATCGCCCTGTAGCTAAAGGCCGCCTAAGTAAGGCACATGCACTGAGTTTTGCAGCAATAATAGGTGTGGCAGGTTTTATTATGCTAATGCTATGGGCAAATACCCTTACCGCCATATTAACCTTATTTGCGCTGGTGGGTTATGCCTTTGTATACACCTCTTTTTTAAAGCGTGCTACACCACAAAATATTGTTATTGGTGGTCTTGCTGGCGCTATGCCACCCTTATTGGGTTGGGTGTCTGAAACAGGGCAAATGGCAGCTGCACCTTGGCTACTAGTGATGATTATTTTTACGTGGACCCCTCCGCACTTTTGGGCCTTAGCTATAGCTCGTAAGAGCGATTACGCACGGGCTAAAATTCCTATGTTACCGGTTACGCATGGTATCGATTTTTCTAAAACCTGTGTGGTTGCTTACTCTGTGTTACTGGCAATTGTGTGTATATTTCCTTATTTGATAGGAATGTCGGGGTTAATTTATTTAATCGGCGCATCTGGATTAAATGCGGTCTTTATTTATAAAGCGATTAAATTAAAACTAGCCGCTAACGACGACACTGCTATGGATTTATTTCGCTTTTCAATTATTCATTTAATGGTACTCTTTATCATATTATTTATAGATAAATGGCTACTATTATGAAGCAATTATGGCTAGGGTTAGCTATTGTTTTAACACTGTTTTTATCGGCGTGCTCAGGTGATAATGCACCGCCAGACGTTAATGCTTTAGTGTACGAGAATGCTAAACCTTTAGCCGACTTTAGTTTAGATGATCAACATGGCGAATTGGTTACTAAGCAGCAATTTTTAGGGCAATGGAATTTAGTGTTTTTAGGTTACACCAGCTGCCCCGATATTTGCCCGTTAACACTGGCTAAACTAAATGCGGTGTATAAAAATTTACGTAGTGATTACCCAGTGCAAATTTGGTTTGTATCGGTAGATCCCAAACGAGATACCCCAGCAAAACGCAAAGACTATATTGATTACTTTAATCCCGATTTTTTAGCGGTTTCGGGGGAGCACAAACACCTTTTTCCTATGGTGAGAGGGTTAGGCTTAATTTACGCTATAAGTGATAGTAGCGAGTCAGAGTATGCAGTTGATCATAGTGCTTCAGTGGCTATGGTCGATGGCAATGGGGCGGTAAGAGCAATATTTAAACCTGAATTTAAACAAGGTAGCGTGCCGTTAATAAACTCCAAAGAGTTAACTCAAGAATTTAAAAAAATAGCTGATTATTATAAAAACTAGTTATTTAAACAGTAAATTAAAAAGGAGCCCTAGGCTCCTTTTTTACTGCTGTAATTAAAACTATTCAATAACCCAAGGCTGCGAAAACCAAAAATAGCTACCAGCATTGTTAATTGCAGGGGCGGTACAATTAAAGCGCGAACGACCTTTATTGAGCGCTTTAGGTGAGGTGACTTCTACTGTGTTTTTATTTATCCAGGTTAAATTAGCCTGGCCAACACTCGATACATAACAAGCAAACTGACTCTTATGAAAATCCCCCATAGTAAACTCAATAGTGAGTTTGGGTGGGTTTTGCGCCGTTACACTGTCTTCATAAGTGAGCGCGGTTATATTAAATGCGCGAGAATTCAATTTAGTGATTAGCGTATCTAATTTACTATAAAAGCCCGAAGCCGGAAAACGCGGTAAGCGACTAAAGTTAGAATCTTTATTTACAGCGCCAGAATGCTGACCTATACCAATAAAACCAAGCTCGGTTACTAGGGCTTGTAACTTATTGTTAAACTCGCCATACGGATAAGCTAAATATTTATAATCATGGCCAATTTCTGTTTTTATACGCTGCTGTGAATGTAGGATGTCTTGTTTAATGCGGGCTTGCCATTGTGCATCGCTTTCGTTTGCAAGCATATGGTGTAAGTAATCGTGTTGGCCACTATGATTGGCAATAAGTGCGCCTTTTTTTGCTAGCTCTTGGAGTTTATCCCAGCCCATTACATAGCCTTTACCTTCGTCTATTAGCTTAGGATTGACAAAAATTGTGTACGGATAGCCAAACTTTTCTAAAATTGGCGCTGCTTGCTCGTAATTATTGTTGTAACCATCATCGAAAGTAATAGCGACGGTTTTATCTGGTAAAGTGTGTTTTTGCTGCAACGCAGTTATCAGCTCATCTAAAGGAATAACATTAAAGTTATGCTCTTTTAAATAACTTAAGTGCTCAGTAAAAGTGCTCGCGCTAACACTGGTTACCGCCGGAAGGGTTTCACTAACGTGATGATACTGTAAAATAACGGCTGCTTGAGCGCGCAGTGAAATACTAATAAGGATAAATAATACTAAATGAAACAATTTCTTATACATAATAAAGCACACCATAAAAGCTTGTTGTTGTTAGCGGGTCCGATGATATTATCAAATATTACCGTCCCACTGTTAGGAATTGTTGATACTGCAGTAATTGGCCACTTAGGGAGCGCTCATTATTTAGCCGGTATTGCGCTGGGATCTGCGGTTATATCAATATTATTTTGGCTCGCAGGCTTTTTAAGAATGAGCACCACAGGGTTAGTGGCACAAGCTTATGGGCAAAACGATTTAACCCAATTGGCGGCGTTATTAAAACGCAGCTTAGTGCTTTCTTGCTTTGTTGCCGTATTGCTTATCGCCTTATCGCCTTTAATAAAACACGCCATTGCATTTTTATCGGCGGCCAATAGCGACGTGCTTACGCAAGCGTATCAGTATTTTAGTATTCGTATTTTTAGTGCGCCTGCGGCCTTATGTAATTTAGTACTATTAGGTTGGATGCTAGGTATGCATTATGGCCGTGGGCCGTTTTATTTATTATTAGTGACTAATATTACCAATATAGTGCTCGACATATATTTTGTTGTATACCTAGATTGGGCAGTAGCAGGCGCTGCATGGGCGTCACTTATTGCCGATTACACCGCGTTAGTTTTTGCCGTGGTGTTAGTTATTAAATTAGCTAAAAAACGCGGCATAAAACTAAGCGTACCAGGTTGGTTTAGCATTACAAAAATAGCAAACCTACTAAGCTTAAACCGTGATATTTTTATTCGCTCATTTATTTTACAGCTCTGCTTTAGCTTTATGACCTTTTACGGCGCACGAATTGGCGAAACCACGCTAGCAGCAAATGCAGTATTACTTAACTTTTTAATGTTGGTAAGCTTTGCACTCGACGGCATTGCTTATGCCAGTGAGGCAAAAGTAGGGCATGCTAAAGGTCAACAAAGTGTAAAAAATATTGAGCTTTGGGTAAAAATAAGTGTGTTTTGGGGCGCGCTATTTGCTTTAGCATACAGTTTGTTTTTTGCTATATTTGGTCGCTATATTATTACGCTATTAACTAATGTGCCGGAAGTGATCACCACGGCTACGCTGTACTTGCCTTGGATTATAGCCTTGCCATTATTGGCAATGAGTTGCTTTTTATTTGATGGTGTATTTGTTGGACTTACCCGGGCAAAGGCAATGCGAAATAGTATGTTGCTCTCAGCAAGTGTTGGTTTTTTTGGTGTATTTGCAGTGTTTCATCAGTGGGAGAATAATGGTTTATGGTTAGCAATGAGCTGTTTTATGCTAATGCGAGGAGTAACATTAATAGTGAAATACCAAAAGTTAAAGGCAAATAATCAGTTATTAGATTAAGGTAATTTGGTGGCTTATTTCCATAGGTCGGGGTCGTGGTTTTTAGGCTCAATATTTTTAAGTACTTGTGAAAAGCGATTAGCAAAAATACCGCTGTAGCCCCAAGCAGCAAAAAACAAAGCTGGCACTAAAATAACAACGCCAATAATTTGCAAGCTGTAGTGACTGTAATAGCCTAAAAAAATAAATATCACGGCTAGCACAAACAGTGCTACGCCGCGAAAAAAACGCTTTAAGCTAAGCTTAGGGTTGCTCCCTAAGCTATATATAAGCGACTTTAGCATTAAAAATGCTTATTAATAGTAAGAATGATCGCCCGCTTGGTGCTCAGTAATATCGGCAACACCAGTGATCTCTTCAAACTTTTCGATCATCTCTTTTTCAATGCCTTCTTTTAATGTGACATCGATCATAGAACAACCATTACAACCACCGCCAAACTGTAATACAGCAATACCTGCAGCGGTAATTTCCACTAAGCTTACTTGGCCACCGTGGTTAGCAAGTTGTGGATTTACTTCGGTTTCTAGCATGTGTTGTACGCGTTCGTTTAGCGATGCATCACCGCTAATTTTACGCGCTTTAGCATTAGGTGCTTTTAGTGTTAACTGAGTACCCATTTTGTCGGTAACAAAATCAATTTCAGCGTCTTCTAAAAAGGGTGCACTTTCTGCATCTACAACGCCGTCAAAACCATTAAAGTTTAGGCGAATATCGCTGTCTTCTACAGCGTCTTCTGGACAATAAGAAACACCACATTCCGCTTGTGATGTACCAGGGTTTACAACAAAAACACGAATGTTGGTTTGTTGTGCTTGATCTGCTAATAGTTTAGCAAAATGCGCTTGTGCTGTTTCGGAAATTGAAATCATAAGACCGTCTATACTTGACTAAATTACTCGGATACTGCATATCATACCCCGCTCATCGTGTTGCGGCTAGTGTTGAGCGTAAAAAGTTGGCATCTATTTTAAGCAATGCTAGCGTGCAAACAACAAACATTTTATGAGTAAATTATATGCGTATAATAATAAAAATAACATTAATGATAATGGTGGCAATACTGAGTTTTTCAACTCAAGCTAAACCATTGTCTTACTACTTTGCAGAGGATGTTGAGTTTGATCCAAGTATACCCACTCCAGAGCAAGTGCTTGGTTATCAAGTAGGTGAGTGGCATGTAAGGCACGATCAGTTGGTGCGTTATATGGAAATACTAGCACAAAAAAGTGATCGAATTAATTTTGAAGTAATAGGGCGCACGCACGAACAGCGACCATTAGTGATGCTGACTATTACCGCCGCCAATAAATTAAAAAATATAGAGCAAATTCGCCAAGCCCATTTAGCGCGTTTAACGCCTAGCAACACGCAATCATCAGAGCAGCCTGGTGTTGTATGGATGGGGTACAGCGTACATGGCAATGAGTCGTCGGGCAGTAATTCTGCATTGCTGGTGGCGTATTACTTAGCCGCAGCGCAAGGTAATGAAATAAATGAGCTATTAAATAATACCGTTATTTTACTCGACCCTTCACTTAATCCCGATGGTTTAGCTCGTTTTGCTAATTGGGCTAATAGTAATCGTGGTATGAACTTATCGTCAGACCCCGTTACCCGGGAACACGTGGAAAGCTGGCCAAGTAGCCGTACTAATCATTACTGGTTTGACTTAAACCGCGACTGGTTATTACTACAACACCCAGAATCGCGTGCGCGTATTGCAAAGTTTCATCAGTGGAAACCAAATATTTTAACCGACTTTCATGAAATGGGGCCAAACAGCAGTTACTTTTTTCAGCCCGGTATTCCATCGCGCAAACACCCGATTACGCCTGATGAAAATGTCAGCTTAACTAAAGCAATTGCAAATTATCATGCTAAAACATTAGACGAAAATAATGCGCTATACTTCACCGAAGAAAGCTTTGATGACTTTTATTACGGTAAAGGCTCAACTTACCCAGACGTAAATGGTGGCGTAGGTATTTTATTTGAACAAGCCAGTTCGCGCGGGCATATTCAAGAAACCGTAAATGGGCCTCTCAGCTTTGCTTTTACTATTAAAAACCAGCTGCTTACTAGTTTATCAACATTTAAAGCTGCGATAGACAACCGCCAAGCCTTACTCGATTACCAAGCTAAGTTTTATAACCAGGCGATAGATTTAGCAGCCGATGAAAGCTTTCAAGGTTATGTAGTTGCAGGTGCAGCCGATAACACCCGAGTTAACGACTTTTTAAGCTTACTGCAACAGCACCAAATTAACGCTTACCCTTTAACAAAAGAGCTAAAAGCAGGTGGTGAAACTTATTCTAGCAATAGCTATTTTGTGCCTTTAGCACAGCCACAATACCGTTTAGTTAAAGCTATTTTTAGCGAACAAAAAAACTTTGCCGATAACACTTTTTACGATGTATCTGGCTGGACACTAGCGCATGCATTTAATTTACCCTTTGCTAAAGTAACCAGTAGTTGGGGATTAAAAGTTGCTGATAACGCATGGCAACAAGCCGCTACACCGCGCTTTGCACAACTTAATGAAGGGTATGCATTTGGCTTTTCGTGGGATGATACCTTGGCGCCAAAAATGCTCAATAGTTTACTGCAGCAAGGGGTAAAAGCCCGTGTTGCATTAAATTCATTAACGGCTAAGTCAGTAAACAGCGAAGAAGTAAATTTTGCAGCGGGGAGTATTATTATTCCTGCAGGGTTACAAACAAATAGTGATTGGATAGCACAGCTTAATCAGGCGCAAAATGAGTTTGGCATTGCTATTAAGCCAATAACGTCAGGATTAACCAGTAAAGGTGCCGATTTAGGGTCACGCTCAATGGCGGTGCTTAGCGCTCCCAAAGTGCTGCTGTTAGGCGGTAAAGGGGTAAGCCAATATGAAGCTGGAGAAGTGTGGTACTACCTAGACCGTTTTGTGGGTGTTGCTCCAACCATTATTGAGCTAGAGCGTTTGGGCTCAATTGAGCTAAGTAATTACAGCCATATTGTGCTGGCTCATGGTAACTACAGTGGTTTATCTGACGCTGATAAAGTGGCCATAAAAGGTTGGGTTAGAAAAGGCGGTGTTATTTGGGGTCACAAAGGCGGTGCTAAATTTTTAGCGGATCAGCAACTATTAAAAGCCAGCTACTTGTCTCGCAAAGAAGTAGCCAGTGCGTTTAAAACCGACGGTTTAAACTATGCTGATAAAGAGCATTTAGCTGGGCGTCAGCGTATTGCAGGCGCTATTTTTAATACCCATGTAGATTTAACTCACCCACTTACCTTTTCATTACCACGTAATACGCTACCTGTATTTAAAAATAGCACTTGGTTGCTGGAGACCTCAGAGGCACCGTTTGTTAATGTGCTTACCTATACTGAGCAGCCATTACTTGCGGGCTTTACCGATGCTGTAAATGTTACTCAAGTTGCCGGCGCAGCAGGCTTAATTGCGCACTCTTACGGGCGTGGAGCAGTAATTGGTATGACCGACGATCCGGTGTTTAGAGGTTATTGGTACGGTACAAGTAGGTTACTTAGTAACGCATTGTTTTTTGGCCACACGTTTCGGGTAAGTGGCGACTAACTATTAAAATTTTAAATAGGCGTTAAGCAAGTGGTAAAAGCCCACACTTGTTTAGCGCCTGCCTGTTTTAAAGCCTGGGTGGCTGCATTAAGTGTAGCGCCTGTGGTCATAATATCATCAACAATTGCCACCGTTTTACCACTCATATCTGCAGTACATATAAATGCGTCTTTTAAATTTTTAACCCGCTTAGCTTTAGTTAGCTTAGATTGTGCGTGCGTTTTTTTATTACGTAACAGCGAATCACTAAGTAAATTAAAAGATGATAAACACGGTTGCCATACTTGTGTTACTTGATTAAAACCGCGCTGAAAAAATCGACTTTTATGCAGTGGTAATATAATAAAGGTATCGGGCAGCGGGTAACCAGGAGTAAAAAAAGTACTCAATTGTTTAGTAATAACTTGTTGTAATGCATTTTTATAATGTATTTGATTATTAAACTTAAGTTGCTTCAGCCATTGCTCAAAAGGGGGCTGGTAAAACGCACAGGAAAATAACTTATCAAATTCGCAGTTAGGAAACATTTCAATAATATCAGGGCGATATAGCAAGTTTTTTTGCTCGCTTAAATCAAATAATGGTAAATCTTCTAAGCAATACTCACACAAGCCCAGCGCGGCTGGGACTGGGCCTTGGCAAAGTACGCAATGCGACTCAAACAGCCAATTTATAAATGCGTGCTTCATCGGATAAATATACTCATTACAATCGCCTAGTTAAACGCTATTATAAACTTCAGTTTGGTTAAGGTTTGGCAAATATGCAAAATGAATTAGTGTTACTACATGGTTGGGGTATGAACAAAGGTGTATGGCAATTAGTGCAGCCAGAGCTAGCATTTATTCATAATAACAACGTACGCAGTATTGATTTACCTGGCTACGGTAGTAGTAAAACATGCCCAAACCCTTATACCTTACACAGCGCTGCAGCACTTTTAAGTGAGCAGTTAAAACCACACTCTATTTTAATGGGTTGGTCTTTAGGTGGGTTATTTGCACTATATATTGCTAAACATTGGCCCGAAAAAGTAGCTAAAGTGATACTTGTTGCTGCTAGCCCCTTTTTTGCAGAGCAAGCGCCGTGGCCGGGTATAAAAGCACAGGTTTTAACGCAATTTAAAGAGCAGCTTGTTAATCATGGTGAAAAAACCATAGAGCGATTTTTAGCTATTCAGGCAATGGGCAGCGAATCGGCTCGTGATGACGTAAAACAACTTAAACAATTGCTAAATCAATATAAAGCCCCTGAAAATGAGGCTTTGACTGCGGGTTTAGATATTTTACAAAATGAAGATTTACGAGCGCTATTTACTCATTGCCCTGTGCCTATAAGCGCTATATTTGGTCGTTTAGATGCACTTGTTCCTTATAGAGCAATTGCCCAAATGGCAGCACTTAATACTGAGTTTGAGTATGAAGTATTAGATAAAGCGTCACATGCTCCTTTTATTTCTCATAAAAATGAATTTATATCTGCCGTTAAATCAATGCTTTAAAATAGAGCGACGAATAGCGCTGGTTAAAGCTTTATTTTGCGCATTAGTTGAGCGATAATTAAACAATATTTATTTTAATGGAGATTTAATATGCCAATAGGATCTGCATTTAATAGTGGCCTAGAAGGGTTTAACCGAGCTAGCCAAGGAATTGAAAGAGCCAGCGCAGAAATTAACCGTGCCAGTATTGAACAACAAGACGATGCGCAACTAGCACAGCAGCGCCAACTTACGGCTGCTCGCTCAGAAGAAGCGGTTACTGCGCCAGTAGCAAAACCTGCCCGTATTGATGAAGCTTTGGTAAACTTAAAAGTTGAAGAGTTTAACGCTAAAGCGAATACGCAATCGATTCAAACTGCCGATGATGTGCTCGGTACATTAATTGATATAAACGTTTAAATATTATGAATATTGTCACGCCATTCCCGTCTATTAATATAAACACCGCAAATGTTTATACCGAAACTGCACGGCGTGATAATCAGTTGCGAGAAGTTATTCCCCCGCCAGCATCAAGTACGGCTAGTAGCACCGAAAATAAAGCCCAAAGTGATGCCGAAAAAGCTAAATTACCGGGTAACAGTGACCCAGCTACTTACGACGCTAAAGGAAAGCTGATAGGTGAAAAGTCTGTTGAGGCACGTGACGAAAGTTCAGGCAATTCAGATAATGCTGAGCAAGAAAACGAGCAAGAAAAAAACCAAACAACAGAACAAGAAGCAGCAAAAGAAGAGCAGCAGTTAGCGCAACAAGCACTACAAATTAAAGAGCTTAAAGCGCGTGATACCGAAGTACGTGTGCACGAACAAGCGCATGCAGCAGTGGGTGGGCAACATGCGGGCTCGCCTAGTTATGAGTATCAGCGTGGCCCAGATGGCACTAATTACGCTGTGGGTGGCGAAGTGCAAATAGATGTGGGGGCTATAAATGGCGATCCACAAGCAACCATAGAAAAAATGCAAACAGTACGTGCAGCAGCACTTGCCCCTGCTCAGCCATCGGGCGCAGATAGAGCAATTGCTGCCGATGCCACGCAAAAAATAGCCACCGCACAGGCTGAACTTGCAAGCCCAAAAAGTAATGAAGACGAAAAAACAACAAGTAAAGCAGCCGCTTCACTTTCAAGTAATGATAGCAGTGAAGAAAAAACAGCAAAAAGTGCAGAGCAAACTCGCGATACACAAGTTGAAGCACGCGCTGGGCGCATTGCTAATTTTTATCAAATGGCGACATCGCCCGCAAGCAACAGCGGTTTTTCAGCGCAAATATAGTTAACCTGAACTCTGGTTAAGAGATTTACTAACGTATTGAATTTATAATTATATTTAACTTTATTTTCTCTAGCCAGAGATTTTCAGTGAAAATAAGGCGAGTTTACGCGTCAATAGCTGGCCTATTGCAAGTAAATTCAACGCAGTTAGCGCTGAAAATAGCTGCTTGAGATAGGTTTATTATCCGGAGATCAGGTTAGTTATGTAGCTTAAGCAATACTGAGCTTAAAGCTCTTATCAAAATACCCAAATAAAAAAACCGCTAACGCGGTTTTTTTATTTTTAGCTAGATTTATTCGGAGCTATATAAGTATTACTTTTTCAGTTTAGCGTTAGCAAATGCATCAGCAAACGCATTGCCCATTAGCGCATTACCATTATCACGCTTTGGCTTAGCAGCTCTTGGCTGTGAGTTGTTGTTAGCGCGTGGCTTTTGCGCAGCAGGAGCTGCTGGCTTATTACTGGTATCAATGTCGTCATCTAGGCGCATGGTAAAGCTAATGCGTTTACGTGCGGCATCAACTTCAACTACTTTAACTTTTACAATGTCACCGGCTTTAACAACTTCACGCGGATCAGAGATAAACTTATTAGTAATTGATGAAATATGTACTAAACCATCTTGATGTACACCTACATCAACAAAAGCACCAAAATTAGCAACGTTAGATACAACACCTTCTAAAATCATTCCTGGTTTTAGATCGCTTATTTTTTCTACGCCGGCTTTAAATTCAGCAGTTTTAAACTCAGGGCGAGGATCGCGCCCAGGCTTATCAAGCTCGCTAATAATATCGGTAACGGTAGGTAAACCAAATTTATCGTCAATGTAGTCGTTAGCGGCTAACTTATTTAAAAAGTCGCTGTTACCCATTAAGCTATTTACATCAATGCTATTGTGCTCACAAATACGCTTAACAACAGGGTAAGCCTCAGGGTGAACGGATGAGTTATCTAGCGGATCGCTGCCGTTGTTAATACGTAAAAACCCTGCGGCTTGTTCAAACGCTTTTGGCCCTAAACGCTCTACTTTTTTAAGCTCACTGCGTTTTGCAAACGAACCATTAGCATCGCGGTAGTTAACAATATTTTGCGCTAAGGTTTTGTTTAAACCAGAAACGCGGGTTAGTAATGGCACCGAGGCCATATTTAAATCTACGCCTACAGAGTTTACACAGTCTTCTACTACTGAGATCAGGCTTTGCCCTAATTGGCTTTGCGATACATCGTGCTGATATTGACCTACACCTATGGCTTTAGGCTCAATTTTAACCAGCTCAGCTAGAGGGTCTTGTAAACGACGGGCAATAGAAACCGCGCCTCTTAGAGAAACGTCTAAATTAGGAAATTCATTAGCAGCAAGTTCTGAGGCAGAATAGACCGATGCACCCGCTTCGCTAACCATAATTTTATTAAGTTTAAGCTCGGCATTAGCTTTCATTAGTTCAGCAATTAACTTATCAGACTCGCGAGACGCGGTGCCATTACCAATCGCAATAAGCTCAACCTTATGTTGACGACAAAGTAGCTCTAAGGTGCGTACAGATTTTTCCCAGTGATTTTGTGGTGCATGTGGGAAAATAGTTTGTGTGGTTAAAAGTTTGCCAGTGCTATCTACAATCGCAATTTTACAACCGGTACGTAGACCAGGATCGAGCCCTAGAGTAGTACGCGGGCCAGCTGGTGCGGCCATGAGTAGGTCTTTTAAGTTTTTAGCAAATACATCAATTGCACCGGTTTCGGCTTTTTCGCGCATAGCCGCTAAAAATTCATTTTCTAAGTGTAAGCCTAGTTTAATTTTCCACGCCCACTGCACCACAGTTAATAGCCAGCTGCTAGCTGCTTGGTTTTTAATATCTAAGCGATAATGATCAGCTATCATTTGAGCACAAAGTTGCGCTGAATTTTCTGAGCTTGGTTCAGGATTAATATTAAGCTGTAAAATGCCTTCATTACGGGCTCTAAGCATAGCAAGCGCACGGTGCGAAGGTACTTTTTTAAGAGCCTCTTGATGCTCAAAGTAGTCACGATATTTAGCGCCAGCTTGTTCTTGGCCTTTAATTAAGCTGCTTTCAATAACCCCATTTTGACTAATGTAGCTTCTGAACTTCGCGAGTAACTTGGCGTCTTCGGCAAAACGCTCCATTAAAATAAACTTAGCACCTTCAAGGGCTGATTTTGTATCAGCTATGCCTTTATCGGCACTTACAAACTGCTCAGCTTGCTGCTCTGGATCTAGGTTGGCATCATTAAATAGTGCATTGGCAAGCGGCTCTAATCCCGCCTCTATTGCTATTTGCCCTTTGGTACGACGCTTTGCTTTATAAGGCAGGTATAAATCTTCAAGCTCAGTTTTACTTTGTGCAGCATTAATATCGGCGCTTAGCGCTGCAGTTAGTTTTTTTTGTGACTCTATAGTTGATAAAATAAAGCTACGGCGCTCTTCAAGCTCTCGTAAATACGACAACCTTTGCTCTAACAACCGCAGTTGCGTGTCGTCTAGTCCGCCGGTTACTTCTTTTCTGTAACGGGCAATAAAAGGAACCGTTGCGCCTTCATCAAGTAACTTTGTTGCTGCAACAACTTGTTGCTGTTGTGCGTTTAACTCACTGGCTAAACGTGCAGAGATATCGCTCATGCAAAAACCTTATAAAACAAAAATAAGACCAGTTAAATTAACTTAACTGGCGGGTCAATTGCTTGAATAATATCACAGGGGAGGGTAATAAAAAGGTCTTAAAGCAAGCTATTTTGCTTGCTTTAAGATGTAACAATCAAAGCGATAACTTTAATTGTTGTAAAGCGCTTTAATGGGGGTGATCTACGCTCTCTAGTACTTCACTAAATGAGTTAGCAATAGGGGTTATGTGCACAGGTATTTGCAGTGTTTTGGCAATTTCGCGAGCTGAAATTAAGCCACATATTTCATTATTAGCAGTAGTCACTAATAAAAACATAGCGCCACGGTGCTCCATTGTTTGTAGTGCATCGCCAATACATGCGTAGCTTAAGCTTTGCATGCTTACACCGAGTAAATTAGTTAACGGGGTCATTAAGTGGTGTAAGTTAACTTCGCTGCGCGGCAAGCCTATACGCTGGGCTATTATCATTGTTTTTGAGCTTTGTAAGTCTGCACTCGAAACAATGCCTATTAGCTTATGCTGCTCGTCGGTGACTAAAATAAAGTTTGAAGGTTGCACACTAAGTTGTTTTAGCGCTTGCTCAATGGTTGTATCGAATGATGCACGCACTGGTATTTTATTCGTAAAGTTATTAATCATTTTAATAGCAGGAGAGGTTAAATCAATAAGCGGTTGTTCAACAGCAAACGTGTTAGCAATAACGCCATGAGAAATATCTTGAATACGAAGTTCTTTAAAGTTAGACATATTAGTCACCTTATTTAGTTATAAAATTTAATAGTTTGAAAAGTAAGTTATTAAATTAAATAGCTAGGTGGGCCTCGCTGATGCGCGCAGCTAAAAGGTTTGTCTAAAATAGTACTCTGGTAATAAGAGTAGGGTGCTTTAGGGAGTGGTTGCAGTACCCTAAGGCTAATAACATAGGCATGAGAATCAAAGTCTATGTCGGGATTTGTTTGATCAGGAGTGTCACAAGCAATAAAGTGGGGAGTAACTATACTTGAGTCTAGTTGTGTGTTTTTAGGGCTAGCATGCAAAGTCAAACTTACACTCATGAAGAGTGCAAACAATACGGCATTACTTAATATGCGCGATACTATGTTTGACATAAATACGACCTTAATTAACGAGTCTCAAATTAAAATTGTGTAACTTGAGTTAAATCAGTTATAGCTCATTGCATTAAGTTACACAATAAAAAGTTAATATGATCTGAATCAAAGCAGCTTAACTATTTTTTTGATAGCTAATGCTATTTACGTACCACTGTTTTTTGCCTTGAGGGGTGATAACGTCAAACTCGTCATCTACTTGTTTTTTTAACAACGCTCGCGCCATTGGTGAATCAATCGAAATATAGTCTTTACGCTCGTAAATTTCATCGGGACCGACAATTTTAAACTTTTTAGTCTCGCCTTGCTCATTTTCAATTTCAACCCAAGCACCAAAAAACACTTTGCCATCTTGCACAGGCGAATAATCAATAATTTTTAAGTCGGGTATGCGCTTACGTAAGTAGCGCACACGGCGGTCTATTTGCCGTAGAAGCCGTTTATTATATTGATAATCTGCATTTTCAGATCTATCTCCTAGGCTGGCCGCCCAGCTTACTATTTTGGTGATTTCAGGGCGTTTTACATTCCATAAATGGGTATGTTCTTGTTGTAATTGTAAGTAGCCTTCGCGGGTAATTAAGTTTGTTTTCACGCCATGTTCTTTTTTAATACTCATACAGAGCAAGGTATTAAAATAACCCAAACTTGTCGAGTGTATTATTAATAAAACACGCGCACAAATGAGTTTGAAATGTTCAGTAACAATCTAAGCGGCTAATAAATTGTTGCTTACAGGTTTTTTCATTTATATTAATGGGTAATAGATTATAAAAATAAGAAACACAATGGGACACGAAACGACAAAAGTATTGGTTGTAGATGATGACATGCGTTTACGCAGCTTACTGGAGCGCTATTTAGTAGAGCAAGGCTTTATTGTAAGAACAGCGGGTAATTCAGAGCAAATGGATCGGCTTATCGAACGTGAAAACTTTCATTTAATGGTGCTCGATTTAATGCTGCCGGGTGAAGATGGTTTGTCTATTTGTCGTCGTTTACGCCAAAAAGAAAACGACATTCCAATTGTTATGCTTACCGCTAAAGGTGATGAGGTTGACCGTATTATTGGCCTTGAATTGGGAGCAGACGACTACATTCCAAAACCATTTAATCCACGAGAGCTGTTAGCGCGAATAAAAGCTATTTTACGACGCCGTGCCAAAGAAGTGCCGGGCGCACCTGCTGCAGAAGAAAACTTGATTGAATTTGGGCGATTTTCGCTTAATTTAGCCACTCGCGAAATGAGCGAAGGCGATAAAACAATTTCCTTAACCAGTGGCGAGTTTGCAGTGCTTAAAGCGCTGGTCTTGCATCCACGTGAGCCGCTGAGCCGTGATAAATTGATGAACCTAGCGCGCGGGCGAGATTACAGCGCACTGGAGCGCAGTATTGATGTGCAAGTGTCGCGACTTCGCCGCATGATTGAGGTAGATGCCGCCAGCCCACGTTATATTCAAACCGTTTGGGGCTTAGGGTATGTATTTGTTCCCGATGGTGAAAAGTAATTTATATGGGACTATTTCCGCGTAGTGCATTTGGGCAAACCGTTTTTTTAGTGGCGGCTTTGCTGTTAATAAATCAAATAGTATCTTACGTAACGGTGAGCTTATACGTAGTAAAACCTACCATTGAGCAAGTTAATTTAATGCTGGCTAAGCAAATTAAAACCGTATTTATTGACTGGGAAGATGGTGTTGAAGTAACCAATGAAGTATCGGATAAGTTTTTTGAAATTACCGGTATTGAAGTCATGACTCAGCATGAAGCAATGCGCAGTGGTTTGGGGCAAAGTCGCGAATATTCGGTATTATCGCGTAGTATGTCTGAGCAGCTAAATGGTTCTGCGCGGGTGCGTATTAGCCAAACCGATCCACTCATATACTGGGTAGAAGCCCCGCAAGCATTAGGTTATTGGGTAAAAGTGCCGCTTAGTGGGTTTAAAGAAAATAACCTCGAGTTTTTAACCTTTTACTTATCAAGTATTGGTTTTTTAAGTGTATTAGGTGGTTGGTTATTTGCTAGGCACTTAAATAGGCCGCTAAAAGCATTGCAACAAGCGGCGGTTAAGGTAGGTAAAGGCGATTTTAGTACTAAGTTAGCCGAACAAGGATCGAGTGAAGTTATTGCTGTAACACGGGCATTTAATCAAATGTCGCGGGGTATTGCTGCGCTTGAAAATGATCGTCGGCTGTTAATGGCAGGGGTGTCTCATGATTTACGCACTCCACTAACCCGCATTCGTTTAGCCACCGAAATGATGGCAGATGAAGATGACTATTTGCGTGAAGGCATTATTTACGATATTGAAGACATGAACGGCATTATCGATCAGTTCATTGAATATTTACGCCATCACAAACGTGAAGAGCTAAGCTGTGAGGACATTAACGCGTTAGTGGCAGAGGTAGTGCACACTGAGCTTAAACACCAGCGAGTAATTACCTTTAAAGGTAATCCTAGTATTGGCAATATACCTATTAGTGCAGTGGCAATTAAGCGTGTAATAACCAATATGATTGAAAATGCGCTGCGTTACTCAGAAGGTGATATTGAAGTGCTCTGCTATTTTAATAGCAATAAAAAGTATGTTGTTATTGCGGTAAACGATAGTGGCCCGGGTATACCAGAGGGCGAACTGGAGTCGGTATTTGAGCCGTTTAAGCAAGGCGATACAGCACGTGGTAGCGAGGGCAGCGGTTTAGGGCTGGCTATTATTAAACGCATTATAGATATGCATGACGGTAAAGTTAAATTATCTAACCGGCCTGAGGGCGGGTTAAGTGCACAAATTTACTTACCAATTAAAGTATAATACCAACCCACTTTACTGCAGCGGGTTGGTATTAAGTTGTGCTGGCCAAAATTATAAATACGCAGTAAGCGATTAAAGTGCTTTAAAACGAATAGCCGTACCGCCACTGGTGGCCAGCTTAAGCGTTAATTTATCGCTTGCAGTAACAAGGCGTTTTTCGATAGTTAAATCGTACGGATTATTTTTCCATTCGGCATTCTTACCATCTTTATAAATATGTGCCTCAAACTGTTTGCCGTTATCTAAAAAGTCTAAACTAATCTCAATAGTACGCGCTTGCTCGTCAGTCACTGCGCCTAAATACCAGTCGTTGCCGGTATATTTGTCGCGCTTTCGCTCTTTTCGCGCAAATACAATAAAGTCACCTACTGCACCATCAAGGGCAATGCTTTGTTGCCAGTCGGTCGGTACGTCTTGAATAAATTGAAATGCATCGGGTTTAGCTAAATAATTTTTAGGTAGGTCGGCCGCCATTTGAATCGGACTATATAATACAACATACAATGCTAGTTGTTTAGCCAGCGTAGTTTGCGGGCGATTAGTATTAGCGCCTAAACCGTTAAAACTTAAATCGAAAATACCAGGAGTAAAATCCATAGGCCCAGCAAGCATGCGGGTAAATGCCAGCATAGCAATGTGCTCGGGTGGATTAGGAGGAGTACCCCATGCGTTAAACTCTTGTCCGCGTGCGCCTTCTCGAGTGATCCAGTTTGGATAAGTACGGCGCAGTCCGGTATCTTTAATCGGCTCGTGGGTGTTAATACTTATTTTATGTTTAGCAGCTAGCTTAACGTTATGTAAGTACTCGTTAACCATAAATTGGCCGTCGTGCCACTCATGGCGAGCTATACCGTTTTTGTCAATGCGCTTAATGTTTCCGCCATCGGCTACGTAACCGGTTTTAACTTGGCTAACGTTAGATTTTTCATACAATGCAAAGGCATCTGCCATTTGCTTGCGATAGTTACTGACGTTGCCGGATGTTTCGTGATGGCCAATGAGTTGCACGCCTGTTTGCTTAGAATATTTTGTTAGCGCTGCTATATCAAAATCATCGTAGGGCTGAGTAAAGCTAAACACATCACCATTAAAAAACCAGTCGCCATCCCAGCCTGTGTTCCAGCCTTCAACTAATACGCCATCAAAACCATATTTGGCGGCAAAGTCCATGTAGTATTTGGTATTTTTTGTAGTAGCGCCGTGCTTGTCGCCGCTGCCCCAAGTGTGTGTGTTTATATGCATACCCCACCAAATACCTATGTATTTACCAGGTTTTACCCACGACACGTCACCGAGTTTATTCGGCTCATTTAGATTTAAAATAATATCTGAGTTAACTAAATCAACGGCTTTTTCGCCAATTTGAATAGTGCGCCATGGGGTATTAAATGCGCCCTGTTTTTTAACGGCAACACCACTCGACCATGGCGTTAAATCGGCTTGAAAAACCCCAGGGCGGCGTTGATTAAGTACCATGGCGGCGTAATCAACAAGGGCGGCTTCATGAATACTAATATGCACACCATCTTGGTTTTTAAAGGTAAATGGCGTATGTACCAATGCGGCATCGTTTAATGGGCTGGTATTATATACATATTCGTAGCGATTCCAGCCGCGGGCAGGGATCCACCAAGCTGTCGCTGTGTGGCTGTTATTAACAGCAAACTCGGTAAGCTCTTTGGTTATTTCAATATTGTTAAGGCCTGCTTGTTTTGGTACTTCGTATCTAAAACCCACGCCACTATCAAACGCTTTAAAGCGCACGCTATAAGTACCACCTTGAGGTTGTGGCTTAGCAAAGGTTACAGTTACCTCGTTATGCTGATCTACAACCGTTTGTCGCTCGCCCCAAGGTTGTTGCCACTGAGTGTTGGTACTTTGTTGTTGAACTTTGGTTATTTTAAAGCTGTTACTAAACGGTGCATGTTGTTTAAATTCAAACCCGAGAGCAGAATTATTAATGACTGTTTTATTTTTAAAACTAATAGAATAACTAGGTGTACTCTGCTCGTCTGAGATGATTATTTTTATATTATCGTCAGGCGATTGTACGGTAGCTGTTTGAGCAACCGTGATACTTGAAAAAGCCATGAGTAGCAGTGCCAATGTGCGCATAATAGTTCCTTGGGTTAGCGACGTGTTTGGCTATCAAGCATAAAGCGAGAGGGTGGTGAATACGACAGGTTGCATACGTATTCAGGGTGATAAAAAGTGAGCAGTGAGGTTGCTTGTACGCTAAGCAATAAAAAAGGGCTCTGTTGAGCCCTTAATTTAGTATTGCTTAGATTGCGAGATTATTTTTTATCAAAAGCGCGTTGCATAAAGTTTGGCGTAGCTAATGCACCGTGATGAATGCCGTTGTTGTAGTATTCGCTGTTCTTTGCAATATCGGCTGCTGCATCTTCTCTAAAGCCATTAAAGGCTGCAGATTTACGCGCTAAAGTTACTGACCATAAACCACTTGGGTATATAGGTTGCGGGAATGGCAGTGTTTGTAAGTCGTTAAAACCTACCGTTAGCATAGCTTCGCGCATTTCAACTAATAACGGCATATGCATAAGCGG
The DNA here is from genome assembly GCF_017653575.1 of Pseudoalteromonas sp. K222D. Lineage (NCBI taxonomy): Bacteria > Pseudomonadati > Pseudomonadota > Gammaproteobacteria > Alteromonadales > Pseudoalteromonadaceae > Pseudoalteromonas > Pseudoalteromonas sp. K222D. Next base: position 39,468 of record NZ_JAGGDL010000019.1, on the reverse strand, counting down.
TGATTCGCTTTGTTGTACTAAAATGCCACCTGGGCGAAGTGCGTTTAAGCAGCTAGTGTAAAATGCATGATTAAATAAACCTTCACCTGGGCCTACTGGGTCGGTGCCATCAACAATAACAACATCGATTGATTCGCTTGCGGCTTCGCGCATGTATTTAATGCCGTCGTCAAACATAACTGTTGCACGAGGATCGTTGTTAGATTCACACAGCTCTGGGAAGTATTTTAACGACATTTGCGTTACTACTTCGTCTATATCTATTTGCGTAACGCTCTCTACACTAGGGTGCTTTAACACTTCGCGTAAGGTACCGCAGTCGCCGCCGCCAATAATAACTACATTTTTAGGTGCTGGGTGCGCTAAAAGTGCAGGGTGGCTGATCATCTCATGATAAAAAAAGTTTTCGCGGCTACTTACCATAGTGCAACCGTCGATGATCATTAAATTACCAAAGTCGGTGGTTTCGAACATTTCTACTTTTTGAAAAGGAGACTGTTTTTCATCTAACTTTTTGTTAATACGTAATGAAAATGCGCTGCCATCGCGGTCGCTAATTTCAGTAAACCACTTACTTTGATCTAAATTTGCCATAGTTACTATTACACTTTTTTAAGTTGAGGATGAAAAAGGGGGCAATTTTGCCAGTGCTTGACGTTTTGCTCAATGACATTTTAACTGATTTAACCAATAAAGTTAGTTAGGAATGAGGGAAAGTTCAATTTTTGTTAGCCTAGAGGATAGCGACGTATTAAAATGCGTCATTGTATTTAATTGATTAAAGAAGAGTTGCCATGACTTGGGGTTTAGAAACAGCACGTGCCACTTATAATGTTGCACATTGGAGTGAAGGCTATTTTGATATTAACGCACAAGGCGAGTTGGTGGCCTACCCAGATGGCGACCAAGCAAAGGCCGCAATTTCTTTAACGCAATTAACCGAACAATTTAAACAACAGGGTTTAACCTTACCAGTATTGGTGCGCTTTACCGATATATTACAAAACCGGGTAGATACGCTTACCAATGCCTTTACTCAAGCACGAGCAAATCGTGAGTATCAAGGCGAATATACCTGCGTTTATCCAATCAAAGTAAATCAGCAACGCTCTGTAGTGAGTAAACTTTTAGCTCACCCTAGCGGGCTGGTTGGCCTTGAAGCTGGCTCTAAACCAGAACTAATGGCTATTTTAGGGGTGGCAAAAGAGCCCATTACTATTGTGTGTAATGGCTATAAAGACAGTGAGTTTTTACGCTTAGCCTGTATTGGTCAGGCTATGGGTCACAAAGTTAAAATAGTGGTAGAGAAGCTCTCGGAGTTAACCACCTTACTGGAAGAAATTGATAATTTAGGCATTGAACCGGCTATTGGTATTCGTATTCGCCTAAACTCAGTGGGCAAAGGTAAATGGCAAAACACCGGTGGCGAAAAAGGTAAATTTGGTTTAACGGCAGGGCAAGTGCTTAGCGCTGTTGAAGTGTTAAAAAAACATAATAAATTGCACTTAATGCAAATGGTGCATTTTCATATTGGCTCTCAAATAGCCAATATTCGCGATATTCACCGCGCTTTGCGTGAATGTGCACGCCATTTTGCTGAACTTACTCAGTTAGGTGTACCACTTAATACCGTTGATGTAGGCGGTGGGTTAGGGGTTGATTACGAAGGTTCGGGTTCACGTAGTGCGTGTTCAATGAACTATACCGTTGCAGAATATGCCCGTAACGTAGTAAATGCGTTTTCTGAGGTGTGTGACCAACATCAATTAACTCATCCGGCCATTATTACTGAATCAGGGCGTGCGTTAACCGCGCACCACGCGGTATTAATTACCGATGTAATTGACGTTGAAAAAGCGCCTAATCACTTAAACCCAGAGGCGCCTGCGCAAAGCAGTACACTGGTATTAGATGAAATGTGGCAATGTTTACAGCGTTTAAGCCCGCGTATGGCGCTGGAAATTTATCACGACGCAATGCACTTATTTAGCGAAGCACACGATCAGTACGTACACGGTTTAGTGAGCATGCTAGAGTGGGCGAAAATAGAGCAACTTTACTTTACTATTTTACATCGGGTGCGCTCATCTTTGAGCAATAATGTGCGTGCGCATCGCGAAGTACTCGATGATTTAAACGAAAAATTAGCTGATAAATTATTTGTTAATTTTTCACTATTTCAATCGTTGCCAGATATATGGGGAATTGGCCAATTATTCCCAGTAATGCCTATTGAAAACCTCACTCAACCGCTTACCCAGCGCGCTATTATTCAAGATATAACGTGTGATTCTGATGGGCAAATTCGCGAATATGTAGAAGGTGCAGGTATAGAAACAAGCTTACCTATACCTGAATATACACAAGGGCAGCAGTATCATATTGCAATGTTTATGGTTGGCGCTTATCAAGAAATTTTAGGTGACTTACACAACCTATTTGGCGACACCGACTCAGTGCATGTGGAGTTAAACGATGATGGTTATGTACTTACTAACGCCATTAAAGGTGACAGCGTTAAGGATGTATTAAAGTGTGTTGACTATGATAGCGCCATTTTAGCAGACAACTTTGCAGAGCAAATTAATAAGCTCGATGTGTCTGAGCCATGTAAAGCAGGCTATTTAGCAGAGCTTAATGCGGGACTAGAAGGCTATACCTATTTTGAGGACTAACCTCAGCCATTATTAATTAAGTATAAAAAGCGCAGTAATTAGCTGCTGCGCGCTATTTAAAGGAATAGAAACAATGTCAGTTATCCGCAGTGTATTTAGTATTTTGTTGTACTTTATAAATACTCTTATTTGGTTTGTGCCAATTTTTATTTGTGGTGTTATTAAGCTTATACCAATTAAGCCGCTACAAAAGTTAATGAGTTGGGCCGCCAAACAATTTGCCACTATTTGGGTTACCTTTAACAGCTTAAATCAAAAATTATTTACGCCAACTAAAATTAACGTTACTGGGCTTGAAGATATAAAGCTAAAAGATTGGTATTTAGTTATAGCTAATCATCAAAGCTGGGTTGATATTTTAGTATTGCAACGCGTATTAAATCGCAAAATACCCTTTTTAAATTTCTTTTTGAAAAAAGAGCTTATTTACGTGCCTATATTAGGTTTGTGCTGGTGGGCGCTTGATTTTCCGTTCATGACTCGTACGAGTAAAAGTCAGCTTAAAAAGAACCCTAAATTACGCGGTAAAGATTTAGAAACCACGCGTAAGGCCTGCGAAAAATTTAAAGAAATGCCAGTAAGTGTGGTTAATTTTGTAGAAGGTACGCGCTATACGAAGCAAAAGCACGCTCGCCAAAACAGCCCTTTTCCACATTTGTTAAAACCCAAAGCAGGAGGCGTTGCCTTTGTAATGCAAGCTATGGGAGAGCAAATTACTAAAGTAGTTAATGTGACTATTCATTATCCTGAGGGCATTCCGACCTTTATGGATTTTGCCAGCGGTAAAGTAAAAAATATAAACGTACATGTTGAAGTAAGACCGGTCAGTGACGAGCTAATTGGTGACTACACTAACGATCCCGACTTTAGAGTGCGCTTTCAAAGTGAGCTTAATCGGTTATGGAAAGAAAAAAACCAAACATTAATAAACCTTGAACAAAAATAAATGCATAAAAATATGAGCCTACAGTTACGCTAAAAACACTTAGCTATTCACGGTCAATACAGATTAACTTAGGTAGTGTTTTTTAATGTCACTTTGCTTGGCTCTGTTAATTTTACAGCGGGTATTACCCGCTGTAGTTACTATAATTGGTTATGCTGCAATGGCGCTTTTTACTCTAGCTAGCACTGTAATTTTAAACCTAACTCCCGCAAGGAAATAAAAATACCATGACCGATACCCACTTACAGAAGTTAATAGCGCCTTGGTTTGAAAAAGTGCCCGACGCTTTTTTTCTAAGCACTATTACTGCCGTCGCCATTGGTATATTTTCATTATTATTTGTGTACTTATTTACTCGTCGCTTAATGTTTCCTGCGATCCAAAAAATTGTTACTAAAATCTCACCTGAACGCATTGGCTTACTTGCACCTATGCTAAACAAGCTCAATAAGCGCATAGCTTGCTTACTTTGCTGTGCATTGTTTCTAGCCACATTTGATAGTGTGTACCCGGTGAATGAGATTGCAGAGGAAATTTTAAAAACCTTAGGCCAAGCGCTGCTCATTATTTATGCGGGCTTTATTTTTAGTAGCATAGTGAGTATTGCGGGCGCTATTTATAATCAATTAGATTTTGCCCGCGAAGTACCCATTCAGGGATTAATTCAGGTTGTTAAATTAATTACCTTTATTGTCAGTGTTATTTTAATTGTTAGTATAGTGCTAGAAAAATCACCTACTTATATTCTCTCGGGTTTTGGTGCTATTGCCGCCGTCACTTTATTAGTATTTAAAGACACCATATTGGGGTTTGTCGCAAGCATTCAAATTGCAGCCAATAGACTCGTTACGTATGGCGACTGGATCCAGGTAGATAATTATGGGGCCGACGGAGAAGTAATTGATTTAGGGTTAAACACAGTAAGAGTGCGTAACTGGGATAATACTGTAACGACTATTCCTACTTACATGTTAGTAGCAGGTTCATTTAAAAACTGGCGTAGTATGCAAGAGTCTGCCGGGAGGCGCATGAAGCGCTCGCTTAATATTGATATGAATAGTATTTTTTTAGTTGAAGATGATTTTCGCCAGCAAATAGAAGCGGCTATACCTTTGGCCGACTACATTCGTACGTCTTCACTGCCTGATCCTGTGTCTAATTTAGGTTTGTTTCGCCGTTATGCCGAAGGTTACCTAAAGCAACATAAAAAAATCAATACTTCACTGACCTTGCTAGTACGTGAGTTACAGCCGACAAACCACGGCTTACCGATTGAGTTTTATTGCTTTAGTAGCGATAAACGTTGGATATCGTATGAGCATTTACAAGCCGAAATAATGGATCATTTATTGGCTGTGTTACCTATTTTTGGCCTGCGTCCGTATCAAAGTGTGAGTGGCCAATTTAGCCCACCCACAGCCGTGCCTACAAGCGAAAAACCTAAAATTAAAGTGCCCAATAATACTGAGCCAACCCCGTAGTAATAAAGAGTATTAACAGCCACCAAATAGGTGGCTTTTTTAATCTTAGCCAAGCGAATGCTGCAATAACTAGCGCAATGTGCCAAAAATTGTGCACCGCCGATGTCCAAATAGGTGAATACAGCGCCGCAGCTAAAAAACCCACTACAGAGGCATTAAGTGCGGCAATAACACTGGCAAAGCGAGGCTTGTTGGCTAAGTTTAACCAACTTTTTTGAAACGCAAGTATGAGTAAAAACCCGGGCATAAATATAAGTACAGTGGCTACGATAGCGCCAAATAAAGGTTGTTCGGTACTTAGTTGTGCACCTAAGTAAGTAGCAATGGTAAACATGGGTCCAGGCACAGCTTGCGCGCTTGCATAGGCGCTCAAAAACTGATCGCTGCTTAGTGCAGGTACGCTTGCTTGCAATACAGGTAATACTACATGGCCACCACCAAACACCATGGCACCTGCTTGATAAAAGGGGGCAAACAAAGCTAATTCAGTAGTCAAAGGAATGAAACTGAGCACTAGCAGCAGTGTAAATAACCCTAAAGCGAGCCAATTTATATTACTTTTTGACTTACTTTGCTGTGCGGGTTCCGGATTTAATTTTAATAATGGCCATATTGCACCCACAGCAGCCGCGGTAATTAAAATAGCTATTTGTGTGCCCAGCAGAGGAAAAAGTATTAAGGCTAACGTGCTTAGTACGGCTAATAGCTTTAGGGCTGCGCTAGTGCAAAAGCTCTTTGCCATACTTAATGTGGCATCGGCGACAATAACCACAGCAAACAGTTTTAACCCAGCAATAATGGCAAAATAAACAGCATCAAACTGATGCGCACTTATAGCCAATAGCAACATAATTAAAAATGATGGTAGGGTAAAACCAATAAAGGCAGCAATGCCACCAAGTACACCCGCGCGCTCTACCCCAATGGCAAAACTAACTTGACTAGAGCCAGGCCCAGGCAAGGCTTGGCTTAAGCTTATAAGCTGTGCATAACGGGTGTTAGTGAGCCAATTTAGGGTATCGACAAAATGGCGCTTAAAATAGCCTAAGTGAGCAGCAGGGCCGCCAAAACTCATGCAGCCAAGTAAAAAAAACTGTCTAAAAATAGCAATTAACATTACGCCCCAATCCTCGTTATAAATTATAAAATTATCATCCAGTAGTATGACATATTTATGAACTCAGCTATCGATAGTATTTTTGTTGTTATACAGCATAAAACGCTAATTATAATAGATTCTTCATGGCTTGTTCATTCATATATTTGCATAATAGCGCAAAATACTAAATGGATAGGGCATAACATGACTTTAACTAAATCACTTTTAAGCGTAACGGTAGTGGCTGTATTACTTAGCGGTTGTGAAATGAATAACACAGGTAAAGGAGCGGCAATTGGCGCTGCAGCTGGTGGTGTATTAGGTAAGGCTACTGGTAATCATAAAGATAAGCGTATCTTTATTGGTGCTGCAATTGGTGCATTAGCTGGTGCTGCAGTAGGCGATTACATGGACAAACAAGAAACCGCTTTTCGTGACGAATTAGCGGGTTCTGGTGTTGAAGTGGTACGTGAAGGCGATAACTTACGTTTAGTTATGCCGTCAAATATTACCTTTGCAACCGATCAGTCGTATATTTCGTCGGGCTTTCACAATACGCTAAGTGCGATTGCTAAAGTGATGAACAAATACGAAAAAACTTATTTAAGCGTAGAAGGGCATACCGATAGCACAGGTAAAGATAGCTATAATATGAGCCTTTCACAGCAACGCGCTCAAAGTGTTAAAAACTATTTAGTTAATCAGCAAATTATGGCTGAACGAATTAGCACTACAGGTTATGGTGAAACACGTCCAATTTCATCAAACGATAGCGCAAATGGCCGTGCACAAAATCGTCGTGTAGAAATTCAAATAGTGCCTAACACGCAATAAGCACATAAAAATCTAGTCTTTATTGAACTGTAGTTCACATAAGCGCTGGTACAACGGGGAGCTTTGCAGTAATTGCTGATGGCTCCCTGTTGCTATTATTTCTCCGTGTTCCATTACCACAATCATATCTGCATGTTTTACCGTTGCCAGACGATGCGCAATGATCAACGTTGTTCGGTTTTGCATTAAGTGCTCAAGTGCGGCTTGTACATGGTGCTCGCTTTGTGCATCGAGTGCGCTGGTGGCTTCATCGAGTAATAGTATTTCAGGGTCTTTTAAAATTGCTCGCGCGAGTACAATGCGTTGCTTTTGACCGCCCGATAGTCTCACGCCTTGTTCCCCTAAAAAGCTGTTATAGCCTTGTGGTAGCTGTTGAATAAACTCATCAGCATGGGCATGTTTAGCCGCCGCATAAACCTGCTCGTCGGTAGCATCTGGATTGCCGTAGCGAATGTTATGCATTACATCTGAGCTAAATAAAATAGGGTTTTGTGCCACCATGCCCATTTTATTACGCAGCGTATTGAGTGATAAATCTTTAATATTTACATCACGAAACTTAATAGCACCGCTAGCTGGATCGTAAAAGCGTTGTAGTAATTCAAATAAGGTGGTTTTCCCTGCACCAGAAGGACCCACAATTGCCACTGTTTGCCCTTGCTGTATGTTTAAACTCACATTATTAAGTGCGCTTACATCGGGACGAGATGGGTAATTAAAGCTAATGCTTTCAAGTGTAATGGCAGAGTGGTTAGTGCTACTTAGGAGCTTTTCGTCTTGTGGGGAAATAGGGTTTTCAATTTCGCTTTTTACAGCGAGTAATTCTAGTAGCCTTGCAGCAGCACCTGCTGCGCGCTGCAGCTCACCATAAACCTCTGCCACAGTTGCAACCGACATGGCCACCATAATAGCGTAAAACACAAAGGCACCTAGCTCACCTCCAGTCATAGTGCCGGCTAGTACATCGCTGCCGCCAACCCATAACATAGCGCTGATGGCACTAAAGGTTAAAAATATAACGGCGGCAATTAAAAACGAGCGTTGTTTTATACGGCTTTTAGCGACGTTAAAGGCTTTTTCGACCTCCAGAGCAAAAGCTTGCTGCTCTCGCTGTTCGTGGCTATAGCTTTGCACTACTTTAATATTTTGAATGATCTCACCGGCGTAAGTACTTATATCGGCAATAGCACTTTGGCTGCTACTGGCTAACTTTCTCACTTTGCGGCCAAATACCATCATGGGCACCAGTACTAAAGGTACACAAGCAACGACCACTAAGGTCAGTTTTAAATTGGTAAACAGCAGCATGGCTAAACCACCCACTAGCATTAATGCACTGCGTAGCGCCATTGAAAAAGAAGAGCCAATAATAGATTGCAGCAAAGTGGTGTCGGTGGTTAACCGCGACATTAACTCACCGCTGCGGTTTTCTTCAAAATAACTTGGGTGCAAAGTAACAATACGGTTAAACACCGCTTTACGAATATCGTTACTGACACGTTCACCAATCCACGACATTAAATAAAAACGACTAAAGGTGCCCACCGCTAATAAACTAATTAAGCCTATAAGTACCAGTACTGCTTGTTGCAACTGTGCTTGAGATCCTGCTATAAAACCATGGTCAATAACAAATTTAACGCCTTGGCCTAATGATAAATTAACCCCCGCCGTCACTAAAAGAGCAATAAGGGCGGCAATAACCATCAGTTTATACGGTTTAATAAACGCAAAAACAGGTAATAAACTACTAAACGCGGCTTTTTCTGCAGCAGGGGCTTGAGACATAGTGGGTTCTTTTTAATGATTGAGCTTTATATATGGCGTCTGTAAACTAAAATTCAATAGTGCTAAAAATAATCAGCAAGGATAAGTGATGACAAATAAAACGGATAATAAACAATGCAAAAAATAGTTGAATTTAAAAAGCGCGGCTTTTTTAGTCACGGCATAGATGTAGATGCATTGAACACGCGTATCTATCAATTAAACTAACAAGGCTGGCGAGTTATAAACGTTACCACGGCAACGGGCTTTCAAGGGCAGATAACGGCGTATGCGTTGTTAATAGAAAACAATGAATTAGAAGGGTAGTGAATGCTTTTATCGGTGTGGTTGAGTTTAGCAGTTGTGTGCATGATGGGCGCGATGTCGCCAGGGCCTAGTTTGGCGGTGGTATTAAAGCATACCTTAAGTGGTGGCATGAAAAATGGCATGCTGGCGGCATTGAGTCATGGCTTAGGCGTGGGATTGTATGCAGCGGCATCCTTACTTGGGTTAGGGGCGTTGATGCTGCAGTTTCCTACTGTTTATCAAATGTTGGTGTATTTAGGGGCTGCCTATTTAGCGTATTTAGGGATTAAAATTTTACTTGCTAAAGCGCACGGTAGTGAACTGCAAGTGCAGCACAGTGAGGTAAGTAGTAAAACAGCCTTGCAAGATGGTTTTGCTATTGCGTTTTTGAATCCTAAGTTGGCGATTTTCTTTTTAGCATTATTTTCGCAGTTTATTGACCCACAAAACCTAACCTTAAGCATAGGGATAATTATGTGCCTAACGGTGCTGGTTATTGATACCGGCTGGTACTTGCTGGTGGCATTACTTACCGAGATGTCTAAAAACCGCTTTGGTTTTAACCAGCAAAATGTCTGGCTTGATAAGCTGTTAGGGCTAGTGTTTATTGCGTTGGCTATTCGCGTGGTAGTGAGCTTGTAGTCATCGTTTTTACTCAGTGAGCATAACAAAAGCCGAACATTAACTGTGCGGCTTTTTTAATAATGCATACGCTAAAACTGATAGCTTACAGACAACATGGTGGTGGCAATATTATCGCTATCGACAATTGGTGAATCTTCAATATCAGCGTCTAGCTGAGTATATTTAACGAGGCCATTCAGGTGCCAATTTTTATTCAGTTGATAACGTAATGACAGCCCCGCATTATAATTCACGGTTGAACCGAGTTGGTAAGGCGCATAGCGGGTTGACTCGCCGGCGGCTACACCGTAATAATAATTCGATACATTACTGCTATTAATTACCACGCCTATAAACGGGGTAAGTATTAACTCTTTGCTGAAGATTATGCTGTAGTTGTAGTCACCATTAAACTTCAGGCCATCGCTGTGGCCTAGTATATCATGCGTTACACTTGCATTGAGGCGGCCAAAATTTGCGGCGTAACTCACTTTCGTTCCCGCGTATAATGACATCTTGCGCTCATTAAGTGCTTTTATGGCTGGATTGTCGGAGTCTGATGAGTCAAAAAATTGCCCCGGTGCTAACGTGGCAGACCAGCTAAAGCCGTGTTGTTGCAGTAATGTATAGTCGAGTGTGTAGCCACGTAGCGTTAGCTTTTCACCTTGGTAGTTGATCATAGGTAACGCCATCACTTTCGTGTCGGTATTGGCATAGGGCGAATCAACGGCGATCACGCCGCCAGCCACAGACCATGGCGAGTCAGCATAAGCAGCTGAGGTTGTAACAAGTAAGGTGCTGAGCAATATGGGTAATGGTTGTTGCATATTTTAGTAGCTATAAAGTTGCCTAGTAATTTAATAAGTAAGTTTAACGGCAATCGAAAGCCAGTGTTGTAAGTTACTGTATAAAAGTTTGTCGTAATGTAAAGATGGTAAGCGATTTGGTTACGTGTATGCCTGCGCTGATGCAATGCAGCAGCGATAGCTGCTTGGGTGTGGTTGCATTTAAGCCAAGCTCGGCGAGCGCGCGCTCACTGTTCACCGCCATTTTTTGAGCTAATTATATAAGGTCTAGCAAGACACCTTGATTGTAAGCATTTTTACACCATTGATATAGTAATGCTTTTCGCAAACTTGATTATCCCAGCCGCCACCACCAGAGCTGCCACCACCAGAGCTACCACCACCAGAGCTACCACCACCAGAGCTACCACCACCAGGGCTTGGCGAAGAAGTGTTTGATGGGAGTGTATGATCTAAAGCATCTTGAAGGCATTGATCTACAGTATTACTCGTTGTTTTTTGAAGCTGATTTAATGCAATTCCATCTAAATAAGTTAAAAAGGGATTCACTGATACGCTTAGTGCGCCAAACTCTCTTATCCACTTTATTGAGAAAACTACGTCGTACAGCCCTGTACTACCTGTAGGAATATCTTGGTTTTGATTAAAACGCACGCTTGTATTAAAGTTTTTACTTACTTTTTTCCAAGTGCCTTGATATGAAATTCCGCCCACACCAATTGAAAAACCTTCGCTACTATATTCCTTGGCATGAAAAAAGCGTTCTGGATCCTCAAAATCTGCTTTAGCTTTATTGTTTAACTTATGCTGTAGTTCGGATGCAGTTCGCCCTTCAAATACTGCTTTTACTGCATCTGTTATATGAGGGGGACAGCTGTTTTCAGTATTTGAATGAATCATATTGAGTGGGAGGTGCTGGCTTACTTGTAGTGGTGATACATTTAGCTCTGCCTGCATTTCTTTTATAAATTTAGAGAAATTTTTGTCAGTTGTTTTTAACCTAGATATTGCGGTTTCATCATTGTTGCTCAAAGACGTTGGTTCTGCATATTTATTGAGGAGAGGCATATTTGAGCCTTGATGATGATGCCCAACCATAAATGCAAAATGCCCATTACCAAGTACATCTGCAACTATAACCTTTTTAGGATTTGAGTAGCATGCCTGATTATCAATTGTGATAATTTCGTTTGGGTCTGATGAGTAGCATTGAGTTAATGGGGGGTTATCTTTTGCCAACTGATAGGCTTCATCGTAATTACAACCCTCGCACATAAATAAAGTAACGTTGTTATTATTTGCTTCTGCAGCATTTGCAAACACAAATAAAAAAGTCAGAAATATGATTATATATTTCATTTATTTCCCTTAAGTATTAATTTTTGTCCCTATTTTAGCTAATTTAAAATTAGCACACCAAATACCAACAGTCAACAATGGTAATAAACACTATTTTAACATCAAGAGAAATAAAGGTTGTAGCGTTAAGGTTGATTGATGGGGGGTTAATGTAGTAGTAAATCCTCTTTGCATTTTTATAAAAAAACAACTTGAAAAATATTATTAATAGGAAAAGCTGAAATAAAAGAAATAATGACGATTGGTAGATGCTTTTAAGTAAAATTTTTTAAACAAAGTTGAGGGCGATCATACCTGATCGCCTAGCTATTTTAACTCAAAACACCTCATGTACTTTTTCTGCTTTACAAGTAATAACTGTGACATTTTCGTAGCCAACCCGCGTAAGTGCTTCGGCGCCAAGAGTAGCGCGGGCTGCACTGGCGCAGTGTAAATAAATGGGCCGTGAGGCGTCTTTTTCTAGCTCCATTAACTTCATTTCGAGTAAGCCACGCGGAATGTTGATTGCTCCAGGCGCTGCTTTCGCGGCATGTTCAGCCGGTTCGCGTACATCAATGAGTAACCCTTTATTGCTTGCAAGCTCTTGCTTTGCTTGTTGGGCGTCAATACGGCGCTGGTTAGGGATAATTGTTTTTAATAAGTCGGGAATGGATGTAAGCATTTGTTATTCCTTAACGCCAAGTTTGCGTAATAGTGTGATCATTGGGCACCAGCAGGTAAAAGCTGATTGCATTAGATTTAGTGCTATAAATACAGTAAACCATATCCAGCGTGGGTCATGAAAGCTTTGTAATAAAACAGAGATAATAATCATGATGCCAGCAATTAAGCGCAGTGCATTATTAAGCTTCATTATAGTCGGTCATTTTAATGAGTATGTATAGCTACTATATTAGGTTTTTATACATTAGCAAGATCTAATGTTAGACATGGCTGTTCTAGCAACCTATACTTACTAACAAATTAAGTATAAGAGCACAGTATGAATATTGACTTTACTGCCATGGCTGCCAACGTAGAAAAAGCAGAGAAATTATTAAAAATCTTAGCCAATAAAAATCGCTTAATGATTTTATGCTCCTTACAAGACACCGAAATGAACGTGTCGCAGTTAAATGAAGCTGTACCTCTTGCACAATCGGCACTCTCTCAGCATTTAGCAGCACTGCGTAAAGCAAATATAGTGGCTACTCGACGCGAAAGCCAAACAATTTATTATCGTGTTATTGATAAAGATGCTGTAACACTGCTGGCAACTTTATATGGGTTGTTTTGTAAGGAATAACGCAATGAACGCTATAGATAGCGCTGTAAAAAGTAGTTTAAGTGGCCGCGTACCAATTATTATTTTTGTGTTGTCGGTATTGTGTGGGTTATTTGCTTTGCAACAAACTCCGCGAGAGGAAGAGCCACAAATAGTGGTGCCTATGCTCGACATTTATGTGTCGGCACCTAATGTAGAAGCTCCTGAAGTTGCAAGATTAGTCACCGAGCCATTAGAAAAGTTATTGGCGCAACTTAGTGGTGTAAAACATATATATTCAACTACGCAAAGTAGTCGTGCTGTGGTTACTTTGCGCTTTGAGGTAGGGCACGATCGCGAACAAGCCATACTCGATACCTACGCCAAGCTCTATAGCTATCAACATACTATGACTCCTATTATTAAAAGCTGGCAAATACGCCCAGTAGAAGTAAATGATGTGCCTATTGTTATGCTTGGGTTATATAGCAAGGATCCTAAGCTTTATAGTGATTATGAATTAACCCGCTTTGCAAACGAAATAGCCAATAATTTACAACGAATTGAACACACGAGCGAAGTAAAGGTAATTGCGGGGCGTAACCGCGCCATTACCGTTAATTTAAATGCCACCGCTTTGGCTGCCCACCAAACCACATTAAGTGATGTTTATTATGCGCTTAGTGTATCTAATCAACTCACCGAGGTAGGTAGCGTGGTAAATGCCCAGCAGCAAATAATTTTGCAAGCGGGCGATGTATTAAGAACTAAAACAGCGATAGAACAACTAGTCGTTAATGTTGTTAATGGTAAAAGTGTTTATTTAACCGATGTAGCCCAGGTTAGTGATGGCCCCGCTGAGGCGCAAAACTATCAATGGCTGGCGCAGTCAAATGAGCAACAGCATTACCCTATGGTAACGCTGAGTATTGCCAAACAAGCAGGCACTAATGCTGTAGCGGTGGCAAGCGATGTACATGCCATGATGGCAGAGCTAAAAACAAGGTTACTACCAGCAGAAATAACGTACTCAGTACTGCGAGATTACGGCCAAACCGCCGACGAAAAAGTAAATAATTTAGCCTCAAGCTTAGTGTTTGCAGTATTTACTGTGGTTATATTTGTGGGCGTATTTTTAGGTTGGCGCCCGGCAATAGTAGTTGGACTTGCTGTACCCATTTGTTATGGCATTACGCTCTCGCTTGATTTTGCCTTTGGTTACACAATTAACCGAGTGACCTTATTTGCGTTAATTTTATCTTTGGGGTTACTGGTTGACGATCCGATCACAGGTATAGATAACATCAGCCGTTTTATAAATAAAAAGGGTGATAAAAAACAGCAAATTGTGAATGCAATGAGCGAAATTCGCACCGCACTATTAATGTCGACCCTAACTATTATGGTGGCATTTATTCCACTGGCTTTTATTACTGGAATGATGGGGCCTTATATGGCGCCAATGGCATTTAACGTACCTGTGAGTGTTATGGTATCTACATTAGTGGCGTTTTTTGTAACCCCATGGCTTGCCATGAAATTACTAAAACCTAATAGTGAAGAGCCCGATCAAGCAAATAACAAAACGAGCCTTTACGAGCGCTTACTAACCCCCTTACTGGCCTCAAAACCACGTGCTAAATGGGTACTGTGGATCACGCTTGCGTTATTTATTATTAGCGCCATGTTACCTGTGATGCGATTAGTACCGCTGAAGTTATTACCGTTTGATAATAAAAATGAACTACAAGTACTTATTGATATGCCAGAGGGCACTAATTTAGAGCAAACAGCTGCTTTTACCCGACAAGTGCAAACGCTCACATGGCAATTAACCGAGGTAAGTGAAATAGCCACTTATGTAGGCCAGCCTTCAAGTATGGACTTTAATGGTATGGTACGCGGTTATTACCGACGAGAAGCACCGAACTTAGCTGAACTAAGAGTGCTACTACTAGATAAAACAGCGCGCGAGCATCAATCTCATGCGGTGGTAATGCGTTTGCGTAAACAGTTAGCACCATTAGTAAATAACGGCATAGTGATTAAAGTAGTTGAAGTGCCGCCAGGGCCGCCGGTGTTAAGTACTTTAGTGGCAGAGGTTTATCGAGATACATTTATTGATAGGCAAACGCATTATTTAGCCGCAGAGCAAGTTGCAACGCGCTTAAAACAAGAACCTCATGTGGTAGAGGTTGATACTTCAATGGTTGCAGCAGCCCCTTTGCAGCGTTTTATTACTGATAAAACGAAAGCGGCGCATAGTGCTATATCTACCGAAAATATCACGCAAACACTTAGCATAGCGTCACAAGGGCAAACGGTTGGGCAGCTTTATGTCAGCAACGAAACTCAGCCTGTGCCAATAAAACTGCAGCTATCTTATAGCGAACGCAATCAATTTGCACAATTGCTAGCATTACAACTAAGGGGCGACAGAGACATAGCTAAAAATGCGAGTAAATTTGGCTTAAGCAGTGCGCCGCGGCCTTTAGTTGCGCTTTCTGAGCTTGGAGAGTTTACTCAATTAAATGTAGCGCAAACTATTATGCGCAAAGATCAGCGCGAAGTTATTTATGTTATGGCAGAGCTAAATGGTAGAACTCCCGCAGCAATAATTGCCGATGTAACTGCTGATTTAAATATATCAACAGACGATTTTGTAAAAACGCCTTGGTTAGCGCGGCACTTTTTTAATAATGGTGGCACTGCACCTTGGCAATTACCGCCAGGTACGCAAGTAACATTTAGCGGTGAAGGAGAGTGGCGTATTACCATAGATGTATTTAGAGATATGGGGATTGCCTTTGCATTTGCACTTAGTGCCATTTTTATTATTTTACGCCTACAAACACGCACAGTAAGCTTGTCGCTTATTATTATGTCGGCAATACCACTCACTGTTATTGGCATTATGCCTGGTTTTTGGTTACTTAATCAGTTTGGTGAGCGCAGTATTGCATCAGCTCCCGAGCCGGTTTTATTTACCGCTACTGCGATGATAGGCATGATTGCCTTGGCGGGTATTGTGGTGCGTAATTCACTTATTTTAGTTGAGTTTATTAATCAAGCACGCGCCCAAGGTATGGCAATAAAAGCAGCGTTAATTGCAGCAGGAACAGTGCGCATGCGCCCCGTACTACTAACCGCAGGCACCACATTATTAGGTAACTTAGTGATTACACTAGATCCGGTATTTAGTGGCTTAGCAATTGCGATTATTTTTGGCATTGTGGCATCAACGTTGTTTTCGTTATTTGTAGTGCCGCTTGTTTATTACTTAGTATTTGCAAACACAGAAACCACTGCGGGAGAAACGCATGCAAGGTAAATCAAAACTAGTTGGCTCGTTACTCGCTTTATTAGTGGTAGTAGGCGCCGTATTGTATATGGCGGGCAGCTTTTCAAATAAGCAAGTTGCTGGTTTAAAAACGACCAACGCTAACAATTACCACGGTAAGCGGGAAACGGTTTTACTACAAAAAATATCCCGTAGTGAATGGGTACCAGGCAGTATTATTGCGAAACAAAATACCCAAATTTCATCGCGAGTTATGGCGCAAGTTGAGCG
The DNA here is from genome assembly GCF_017653575.1 of Pseudoalteromonas sp. K222D. Classification (NCBI taxonomy): domain Bacteria; kingdom Pseudomonadati; phylum Pseudomonadota; class Gammaproteobacteria; order Alteromonadales; family Pseudoalteromonadaceae; genus Pseudoalteromonas; species Pseudoalteromonas sp. K222D. The sequence goes on along the minus strand of NZ_JAGGDL010000019.1, from coordinate 22,757 downwards.
TTTAAGTGTACGCGCGGGCGATAAAGTAACCAAAGGTGATTTACTCATTACCTTACAACAAGATGACTTTAAAGCGCAATTAGCACAAAGTGAGGCGCAAATTAATGCTATTCAAGCCGCATTAACCCAAGCTACAAAGCAACTTAAGCGAATTGAAAGTGTGTATGCGCAAGGCTTAGTATCGTTAAGTGAGTTAGATAATGCGAAGGCAAATTTTGATAGTTTATCGGCCAATTTAATTGCCGCTAAGCAGCAGCAAACACAAGCCAAAGTTGCGCTGAGTTACACTCGTATTACAGCGCCTATTTCGGGGGTTGTAGTAGAGCGGTTAGTCGAACCTGGTGATACAGCTACGCCTGGGCAGGCTTTATTGGGATTATATAACCCGCAGCAGCTACAAGTTGAGTTTAGTGTGCGAGAAATGCAAGCGGTTAAATTGCAGTTAGGGCAAAGTTTAACCATAAAGCTGCCTGCGCTTAATTTAACCTTGCCAGCCACTGTGGCCGAAATAGTTCCGGTTGCCGATAGCGCCTCACGTAGTTTGTTAATTCGCTTAGACTTTGACTCTTCTGTAGGGGTAATGCCCGGCTTGTATGCGCAATTAGAGTTAGTATTACCCGATGAACAAGGAATATTGCTAGATAGTAGCTGGATACATGAGTTTGGCCAATTAACTATGCTGTATGTGATTAATAGTGACAATGAGCAAATAGAACGTCGGTTTGTACGCTTAGGTGAAATAATTGGCGCAAAGCAGCATATAGTTACTGGGCTTAACCCCGGCGATATTTTAGCGGTAGATTACTTACCTAAGTAAAGTGATAATTTAGGAGGTTGATTTTCATCAGTTGGTTATAGGTATTGTATTGTTGCTTACATAACTTGTTATTATTAGCCTTCTAAATATTGACTTCTTAGTCATTAGCTGCAATTGTTACTTATAAGTTAAATAAACAAATTTGATATTTATTGTACTATGCGTATAATCAGCAACCAATTTTATCAATCTCTAATGGATTAGATAAGGATCGATATATGCTTATTTTTGGAATGATTTTATTATCACTTTCTATTTTTATTTTTATTTTAGGCTTTAGAGTTTTTATCAAGCCTAAAAATGAATATATCCATAACCATAAAATTACAGGTAGTGTTAGCAATGCTCTACAAGGTGGTATTAATTATTCTTTAGCTAGTTCTCCTGAAGAAATATCTAAAGGTTTTACTGTAGATGTTAGAAACGGTGAATTAGTCTCTTGTAGTCAATTATCACGAGAAGCTATCAAATCTATTTAGATTTTTATATTCAATACATTAAATTAAGCCACATTTTGTGGCTTTTTTATTATCCTCAGGATTAATTCATGAAGTTTATTGGATGGATTCCCAACTTAAGAGGGCGTTTATCGTTTAATACGATAGGCTCTAGCACTAAGCCATATCCTTTTACAAAATTTACAGAAGCTAGTCATAATGTGGTTTCACAATCAAACCGGAAGTTAAATGATAGCGCGGTCCCTCGTAGTATTAGAAAGTTTTTTTTTGAGTTTAAATTTTCACCATTACGCTTATTATCAAAATTCAATAGTACAATTGAAAAACTGAGTTATCATTCAGGTGAATTTAAATTTTCTTTCTATTATCTCGATCCTAAAGAAACGGAATATCACAATCCAATTAAGGGTTATATAATTATAGAGCCCAATGCAAATTTACGCTCTCAAACTTGTGATATAGATATAACTAGTCATAAATTACTCCAAGATATGAATATTAATGGTCTGCAGCATATGCTTGATCGATCTCTAGTAGTCACAGAAGTGCAAATTGATAGGGATGGATTCTGTGAGTTAACAAGTCTATATGTTAGGAAAATAGAACGCAGTAAGCTTATGTGGACTTCTTCAGTTCAAGATGGATTTAATCAGTTTATTGAGGAAGCTATCCATCAAGCTTATTATTTTATAAAAGATGTTTGTCATCAGCATCAGCATCATGATTCAAAAACTGATAATTTATTACCTTTAGTGAAATTTAGAAACGGTAATATAAACCGAGCATATGAAGAACTCTCAATTAAAATTTTTAAGTCGTTATACCGTCTTGTACTTAAAAAACGAAGATCTGATAGAGTTAAAGACTATAATAGTATGAAAGGAATTCTTTGTTATTTGAAAAGCTTTAGGAGTATTGTTTCAAAAAGAAAAATATCAGTTGAAAACTTTCAAACTGAAGATGACTATTTCTTATCGGGTTCTATAGAAGCTAGAGGTAATTGTATTTCAGCTGATCGAGAGAGGAAGAAAAGCTTTATTGGAATGATTCCAAGTATTATTTCTCTATCTGTTTCTCTTTTGGCCTTACTATTTGCCTTTTCATCAATGGTCATTATTTATAGTAATAATATTACTATACGAGATGAAAAGTTAAGAGAAATATCAGAAAGTTCTTTGTCATCATATTACAATATAATACAAGTTGTTATGAGTTACCCATTAGAGTTTTTTTCAGGAATATTGGCTATATCTTTTGCTTTTTTCTTTGTCTGTAGTGATCTTTTCAAAGAGAGTCGTTTTTATAATGATTTTTGGCGGATAGTTTACGGTTTTGAAAGCCAAAAGACTGTAGGGCTATTAACTATGTTATGTGCAGTATTTTTAATGTATAAATCAACAGGAATGATTGAAAAGCAATTTCAAGTCTTTATCGTTGATATATTACAAAGTGGGCTTAATAGTATTAGTAAATATACATTGGGTATAACAGAGAGAATTTTTAAATAAATAAGTATTCTTTGGTAAGTTAGTTTATTTCTAATCATAATACTTTTTAAATTTCCAGTATCTAAAAAATTTGCCGTATTTACTACGGCTTTTTTGTGTTTCTAAATCGTATTAGCTCATTGGTTAGCCAGCTATTTGCGGTTAACTTAGCACCACTGCTTAAAATTACCGTGTAGGCTTTACCACTCCATGAACTTTTACTAGCGAGATTATTAATGAAGTCGTCGGCTGTTTTTGCATAACGTTTAGCTTTACGGTATTTCATGGCTAAATGCTCGGCGGCTTCTTTGCTAGTATGTTCATCGCCATTGCGGATAAAAGTGGCGTTGCTGTTGCTAATAAAGGTAATTAAATGCTGCACTTCTTGGTCGGGTTCTCGATCGGGTTCTCGATTGGGTTCTTGATTAGGTAATTGGTTGGGGTGTGCAGCTAGGCTTATTTGGCTAAAAAAGGTGAATAATATGGTCAGTAGCCAAGCAGAATAAATACGAGTTTTTTTCATGTTATACATCATCAACTTTTAAAGTGGCTAAAATAGGGTTGTGATCAGAGCTGTTATATTCGCTTACTAAAGTATCAGAAATAACAACACCACGAGCCCACACTTGATCCAGGGCTAAACCAAATGCTTTTGTACGCTTGTCATCTACGTATATAGCTTCTTTAAGGCCCAGTTTAGTCAGCGCGTCATTAACTAGCTTTTGGCGTGCATCGCTCCATGCGTTTAAATCGCCCGCAAAAAGAATTGGCCCTTTGTGTTGTTGCATTATTTTTATACTGGCTTGTAACTGTTGCGCGTAGGCTTTAGTACCAAATGTAAAGTTAATGCCGTGCAAATTAACGCTCAATAAGCGTTGTTGGTTAGCCATTGCATATTCAACAATGTTAGTTGCTTTTGGGCTTCGTAACCATGGCTCTTTATGAATAAAAGTACAATGTACAGTTGCAGGCCAGCGGCTAAGCGTCATTACACCAGATTGTACATTGCCACTTTTATAACCGGGCGAAAAACGCCAAAAAGGTTTAAGGCTAGTAAGGCGTGTATCTACAATAGCCTCTTGTAATAAAACAATATCAGCACTTTCATTAAGGTGAGTTAAATCTTTATATAGGCCTTGGTTTTGTGCCTTATAAATATTCCATGAGAGTAACCTAGCTTGTTGAGGAACAATAAACTTACGGCTGTATGTTTTTTGCCTACTTGCCTGTAGTTGCTGATTACAACGCAGAGGAGTATATGCGGTTTCGGTTATACCTTGCGCTTCATCTGATGGGTTTAGTTGTGCTAGCGCCAAGCTAGAGTTTATAGTTAAAAAAGAGCATGCAGCAATAATGCAACGTATTAGCTTTTTGTGCATTTAATACCTTATTTAAAATTAGCCGTGAGCAATATCAATAGTGTGTACTTTGGGTGGTTTAAGCGTTAAAAGTTCATTTTTTAAGTGGTGTTTAAGTAGGGTAATACTTTGTGCTTGAAGTTTAAAGAGAGTTTTAATCACTGTGTTAATTATGTACTAGGCTTACATCCTTGTAAGCAACTACAATGCTATTGTTACTCGTAACGCAGTGCATCTATAGGGTTGAGCCTGGCGGCTTTAATGGCTGGGGCTAAACCAAACACTATGCCAATTAATGAAGTAAAACCAAACGACAACATTACCGCCCATGCCGGAATATACGCATCTGGCATGCTAGGAACCATAAACGAAATAAGCCCCGCTGCGCCATAACCAATGGCAAGCCCAATCAACCCGCCAAATAGCGATAACACCACAGCCTCAACTAAAAACTGCAACATTATAAAGCCGGGTGTAGCGCCTAGCGCTTTAAGGGTGCCAATCACGCGGGTGCGCTCAGTTACCGACACTAACATAATATTCATTACACCTATGCCACCAACTAATAAGCTAATACCAACAATACCTGCGGTTATGGCAGTGGCACTACCGGTAAATTTATCTACTTGGGCGCGGGCTTTTTCAGCAGTTTCAAATTCAAAGTCATTGTCGTCGCCGTCTTTAAGTTTATGTAACTGGCGCAGTATACGAGTAATTTTTGCTAGTACCTGCTCTTCGTTAGCGTTGTCTTCAAGCCTAAACATAATTTGTACATTACTTTGCGTATTGCCTCCCTCTAACGCACTCATAGTGCTAATGGGAATATTAATATAATCGTCTTGATCAAAGCCCAAAAAGCTACCTTGTTTTTCGGCTACACCAATAATTCTAAACCATTCGCCACCTAGCTTTATGTATTCGCCTACCGGATTGTTGGGTAAGTTTAATTTTTCGATAATTGACGGCCCAATAAAAGCTACGCGGCGGCGTTTTTCGTCGTCTTCAGCGCGAATAAAACGGCCTAGATCGGGGTAGGTACGGTATGCTTTTTGATAGTCTTGCTCAGTACCCATAACCCGCGATGAATGACTTTTATTACCATACTCAGCTCCGCCCGAAAAACGCCAAGTAAACATTAGTGCGGTGAGTGTTTCTGCTTCTTTTACTCGTGCTTTTAAGGTTAAAAAATCGTCGTAGCTAAGTTTTGCATTTTTACCAACCATTTCTAGCTCAATACTGGTATACGCCTTAATAGTAGTTACATCGGGCGACATATCAGCGAACTGATCGTTTATTTGCTTGGTAAAGCCTTGCATTACAGCAACCACAGTTACTACTGCGGCCACGCCAATAATAATACCTAAACAGGTGAGGGCAGAGCGCATAGCATTTGCTTTAATTGCTGAAAATGCGGCTTTAGTGCCTTCCATAGTGGCCAGTGCAAGTTTAAACATGCTGCCTTGCTCCTTGGTTTTTAGTTACGTCACTCACTACTTTACCATCCACTAAGCGAATTACCCGCTGACAGTGGTCGGCAATTTCTTGCTCATGTGTAACCAAAATAATGGTATGCCCTTCGTTATGCAGCTCATCAAATAAGGCCATAATTTCGCGGGTGGTTTTACTGTCTAAGTTACCGGTTGGCTCATCACCTAATAATATATGCGGTTTAGTGACTAAAGCACGAGCAATAGCAACTCGTTGACGTTGCCCGCCCGACAGCTGGCTTGATAAGTGATTTACTTTGTCGGCTAAGCCCACGCGCTTTAGCGCCTCAAGGGCTTGCTGTTTGCGTTGTTTGCTAGGGGTAAAGCGGTAAACTAAAGGCTGCATTACATTTTCTAGCGCCGATGCGCGTGGTAATAAGTTAAAGCTTTGAAATATAAATCCGACGCTTTCGTTGCGTTGGTGCGCAAGCTCGGTTTCGGTCATACTTTTTACTAACTTATCTTTTAAATAATACTCGCCGCTGGTGGGGGTATCTAAGCAGCCTAACAAATTCATTAGGGTAGACTTGCCAGATCCTGAGGGGCCAATAATGGCCACATATTCATTGGGCATAATGCTAATGTTTACATCATCAAGTGCTTTAAATATCTCAGCGCCCATTTTGTATTGTTTATTAATATGCTCAAGCTTGATCACCGCAGTCATTAGTTGTTTTCCTTCGCAGCGGCTTTTACTTTTACTATGTCGCCTTCTTTTAAAGTACTAATAGGGCGAGCCGGGCCAATAACTATTTTGTCACCTTCATTGAGCCCCTCGGTAATTGCTTGTTCAATATCTGATGATATACCAACAGTTACGGTTACTTTACTAACGCTGTTGTCGTTATTTAGGCGCCAAACAAAGGTGCTGTCGTCTTGTTTTTGAATTGCTTCTATTGGTAACTTTAAACCATTTTCGGCAATGCTGGTGGCAATTTCTGCTCTACAGCTCATTCCGGCATATAGTTGGCGATCGGTAGCATCGAGTAATACTTTTACCTTAAATGATAACCCTTGTGAGCCAGGCTGATTTTTAGCCGAGGTACCAATGTTTATTACTGTGCCAGTAAAAGGATTATTAGGATAAGCAGCGGCATAAATATTTGCTTTTTGGTGGAGTTTAATACTGGCTATGTCGGTTTCATCAACCCGCAACTCAGCTAAAATAGCACTGGGGTCAGCAACCAGCATTAAATCAGAGCCTATTATATTGGTCGTTCCGGCAATAACCGTTTCGCCTTCTTTAATATTAACCGAAGCCAATAGGCCACTCATAGGCGCTTTAAAAACACTTTTATTTAACCGATCTTGGGCAATTTGCAACGACGCATGAGCTTGGTTAAACGACTCTTTACGAGATTCAATATCTATTTTAGCTAAGTCGCGGGCACTTGCTAGGTTTTCATAGGCTTCTTCATTGCCCAAACCGACATCGTAAAGCTCTTTTTGTCTTTTTAGTTGGCGCTCAAAGTTAACTAAGCGAATTTGGCTATGTTTAATTTCTATTTCGGTGGCACGTAGTAGCGCTTTATTGCGGGTTACTTCAGATTCAAATGCAGTGGTATCAAGGCGCATTAAAATATCGCCTTGTTTTACACTTTGGCCTTCTTCGACAAATACTTTATCTACTCGGCCGGTAACTTCAGAGCGCAGCTGAACTTGAGTATTAAATACTAAGTTACCAGACGCCATTATTGAGTCGGCAATATTGCCTAGTTCAACATGGGCGATATTTACCTCGGGCTGTTTTTTATCACCAGAAATTTGTTTTGATACAATTAACGCTATAAAAGCGGCAATAGCGAGTGTGATGATAATGGCTTTTTTCATTTTATCGGTCCGTGAGTGAAAATGTGCAGAGGCTAACTTGCCTCTGCATAATAATTAAAGTGCGGCTATAATTGCCCAAACACTAAAAATAATAATACTTGGTAAGGCTGCAAACAGCAGTGCTTTATTAGTTGAGAAATTAGTCCAGCATTTTAGCCCAACCATGCCCAGCGCAATGCTCCAAATAGTGAACAGGTTAATTGATTCTAGTAAGGTATAAAAAGTATGTGTGGCATCAAGCCCAACAATGAGCTGATTGATAGAAGCGTAACTAAACACCGCTTGTTGCGAAATTTGATCTGTGTTAGCCATTAATACTAAGGCGATAGTGCCAAGGCTTGAAATAACCGTAGGCATCATTGTCCATAATGAAAAGCCATACCAAGCACCGTAACTATGTTGTGAGTTAGGATCGAGTTTAGCTATCAGCATATAATAAAGTGCAACTAAAGCATTCATTATTACTATGCCAATAATACCGCCGATCATGCCAAACCACATTTGGTTTGGGGCATTTTGTTCAATCGCTTGACGAATCATTTTTTGCTCGCCAATAGTGGCATCAACACTTGAAACGGCTACTTGCTCATTAATTAAAAACTGTATATCAACACTATTATAAAAAACAAACATACTCGCGGCGGTGGCAACTGCTATACAAATAAGGGCCAACCATGACCAGCCTTTTGCTTGCTCTATACCATTAAACGCTTTACTTGGGCTGATATAAATATCGATTAGTGCGCTTAGCGCGTTAGGTGACTTCATTATTATTCCTTAATAACCTAATTTGGGGGGAATTACTGGCTATAGCATAAGGCAAAATGAGGATAAGGTGATTATTTTATTGTAACGGTTTGTTAACGTAGTTTGTTTAGTGGCCAGGTTATTTATGCTGCTAAAACTAAAAAAGAGCCTTTCGGCTCTTGGGTTGCAGCAATTACAGTGTAATTTTTAAAGTGTAAAGTCTACTGAATAAGCAACATAGGCTTTTACGTCAGAGCCATCTATATCGGTATCAGATAAACCAAAAGTGAAACCATCTTTAGATACTGCTATGCCATAATCAATAATATTGTCATCACCTATAAAATCACCAGAGTAGTGGCCTAAATGAAATGCTATTTCGGTGCCGTTATTGCCAACAGCAAAAGCATAATCTGCCTTTAGGTAAAGTGAGTCAGCAAAGTCTGTACCGTCACCACTTGCTGCAGAGGTTGCTAATACAGCAGCACCAAAGGTGAAGCCTTTTACACTTATACTGCCGTAAATCTCAGAAAAGTCAGCATCAGCCGTGGAAGCTGCATCTGGGTATGCATAATAAATGTAACCAACATCGTAGCTCACGCTTTCATTAATAGCGCCACCAAAGCCTGCATACAAGTCTAATTCATAGGTCATCTCATCGGCCCAAGAGGCATTTGATGCCCAAGCACCGGCATAAAAACCAGACTTGTTGGTGTAGTCAATGCCGCCTGAAATGGCTGCATCACCACTGGTTTGTTCTTGTCCGCGCCATAAATAGTTTGATGTTGCTGCCGCATTAGCGGTTACTTCAGCATAGGCTGCTGTTGATGCGACACTAACTAAAGAGAGTGCTGTTATTGTTATGACTTTTTGTAGTTTTAGCATGTTTTAGTTCCTGTTATATGATTGCATGCCAAAGCTTTAAGGCTTATAGCTTGGCAGCATTTTATTATTTAACAGAAAAGAAGATTGCACGGGGTATGCCAGCTTCACTTTATTGCAGTGAATATGGTTTTAGGTGTTTTAAAACAATAGCTTATAATTAGTAGAGGGAGAGGTGCAGAGATAAGATTTTAAGGGGTTTTACATTTGTGGTGCATAAATTAACCTAGCTGCACCAAATCGGCGCTGCTAGGTTAGTTATTAATAATTAACCAAAAATAGTACGCATTAAGCTAATTGTTTCGTTAACTCCACGACCTTTTTGTACTTCATTAATAATAGAATCACGTTTGCTACGAATATGCTCAGGAATATCGTCAGCTGCAAGTGCGCGGTCTACTAAAATTTCTGCAGATTCTTTACCTCTACGCTTAGTTTTACCTGTACCTGAAGTACTGCGCTTTGGCTTGCTTAGCAGCTTGATGTAATTAGAGCTATCGGCTGTTGTGGTGTCTGCATAGTAAAAAAAGCACGGAATAAGCGCTTTAATGCTTACCAGCTGCTCTTCTAATTCGTTGTCTGCTTTAGCCATTTTAAACCAAGACAGAGTTTGAATTTTCTGTACTATGTCTTGCCAGTAACGCTCAAAGTCAGTGTTTTTTAGCTTGCTAACACCCAGTGCGCCACATAAAGCATCTAATCTATTATTGCTAATAGGAGTAAATACGTCAGGACGACGCATCGCTAATAAGCGAGTTGCTGGAGCGAGCGTTGGCTTTTCGTTACCATCGCTAAAAGCTTTTAAGTAAGCAGCAACAAATTGCTGGTACTCATAATGAGTAATATTACCTTCCAACGGAATATTGCTAAGTGCATCATCAAACGCATCAGGCATATCAGCCAGTAGTTGATGAAACGCTTTAGCGCTTTTAGTTGATGCAAACCATTCAACATCAAAGTTGTAAGTGCTTGGATCAAGCGATGCCATGTGCTTACCACTAAACGCAAGTAAGTCTTCTGGGATCATATCTTTAAGTGATTGCGGGCGAATGCTTGCAATGTAGCTTGTTAAGCGAAGCTGCTCATCAAGTGCAATAAGATCTTTGTGCTGCTCAATAAATGTAGTTACTATAGGCCAAGGCGCTACACGTAACGTTTTAACTTGTAAAAAGCTAATAGCAGAAATAAGTTGGTCGTGCAGTTTTTTTAGTACTGGTAACTGTTGCGGCTCTAGCAAGTCGTAATTCATACGATCTTTGCTTGCGTTAAGCAGTTCATAGCACCAAAGTAAAAAATCATCTGGGTGGTTTTCTACTTTCACGGCCATTAGATTTAGGCTGAGTTCTGAGGATTGCTTCAGAATGTTTTGGTATATTTGGTTTTCTTGCTCGCCTAGCGACATTTGTGACGGTGAAATTAGCAGTTTTTTCATGCCTTGTAGAACCTCGAGTTAGATGCATTTTTTAGCTGGTCTATTTTAGCGCAAATCTTGCAATAACAACAGAGGCATATACAAGCCTTAAGAATACAACAGTTAAAGTGCTCATAATTATTAATTTATTAAAACAATAAAATAGTTAACTTAAGTGATGAAAACTCAATTAGTTTAGATTGTTTGAAAATCATACGGCAGTGTGTTTTTCATGTCTTACTTGTTGAAAAGTAATGATTTGTTGTTTTTTATAAAGCGATCATGTGTTGTTTGTTAATATTTAAATAGTGTTGATATTATTAGCGCGTAGATTCATCATTAAAAAATAAATTAGTTGAAAGTTATTTTTTTTAGTACTGACAATGATTTTAGTGATAACTCTCGCTATGATATGAGTATTATTTGCACATTTGAAAGGACGATCATGAAAACCTTATTTAAAATTATAGGTGTAATACTGCTGTTATGTATTGCACTTATCGTTGCAGCACCCTTTTTAATTCCTACTGATGCTATTTTTAATAAAGTCTCTGAGCAGGTAGAACAAACCACAGGACGTACATTAACTATTAAAGGCGATAAAACGCTGAGTGTATTTCCTGCATTAAAATTAGAACTTAATGATGTACATTTTGCCAACATGAAATCGGGCTCTCGCGCCGATATGGCAAGTATGCAGCAGCTTGCAGTACACATCCCTTGGCTATCGCTATTAGATGGTGAATTTAAACTCGATAAGTTTGTTATTAACGAGCCTGATATTTTATTAGAGACCGATAAAAACGGTAAAGCTAACTGGCAGCTATTTGATGCGGTAGCTGAGCAGCCTAAAGAGCAAACAGGATCTGCGGAAGCTATAAAATTACCTGAGAACTTTGACATTGAGCTAGGGGAGGTTGCCATTTATGGTGGTACCTTTACTTATTTAGATGGTAAAACCGGGGTTAAACAGCAAATAAGTGATTTAGAACTGGCTATTTTACTTCCATCACTGCGTAAAACATTAGAAGTAAAAGGCGCAATAACTTACATGCAAGAGCGCTTTGAGCTTGATGTAAAACTAGATACGCCAGCAAAAGCGATCGAAGGCACTACTTTTAATATTCAGCAGAGTTTAGATTCACGTTTAGTTGATTTAACCTTTGAGGGAACTATTGCTAAACAAGGCCAAGATATAAAAGGTCAGTTAGCGCTAAGTGGAGACTCGGTAAAAAATATAGCCAAATGGCAAGGTGTAGAGTTAAACGCCAAAGATAACGCCTTTAATGCTTTTAGTGTAAATGGCAAAATGCATTTAGCGGGTGAGCAATTTAAGCTTGAAGAGCTTATTGCCACATTAGATGCACTGCAAATAAAAGGTAAAAGTGAGCTTAATTTAGGTAAACGACTTGCTGTAATGGCAAACATTGACTTAGGTATGCTTGACTTAAACCCATACTTACCAGAAGCCGTAGCTAAAAAAGAGCAGCCAACTACAGACGAAACTAAACCAGCAGAGCCTATTGTATGGGACGACACTAAAATAGACTTAAGTGCCTTAAATACGCTTGATGCTAATGTAGTAATACGCTCAAGCGGTTTAAAAGCTAACGATATTAAACTCGGTGCAAACCAATTTACAGTAGCGTTAAAAAATAGTGTCGCTAAATTAAGCTTAGATAACTTTGCAGCCTATGAGGGAACAGGGAAAGGGGCAATTAATATTAATGCCCAGCAAATACCTTATAAAATAACCACTAATTTTGATTTGGCAGGTATTGATGCACAACCGTTATTAACCGATGCCGCAGGATTTGATAAATTAATGGGTAATGGCTCATTAAATTGGAACTTAACCACAAATGGGCAAAGCCAAAAAGAGTTTGTTAACGCACTTAATGGTGAGTTAGGGTTTGAGTTTGCTAATGGCGCAGTACAAGGCGCAAATATAGCTGAAATGATTCGCAAAGGTAAAGAGTTGCTTAAAGGTAATGTAGGGGCTGTATCAGAAGGACTAGATACTGGCTTTGATAAGTCACAGCAAACCGACTTCTCAGCATTAACGGGTAGCTTTAAGTTTACTAATGGGGTGGGCCATAATAACGACCTGTCGTTAATCAGCCCACTGATCCGTATTTCAGGCGAAGGTGATGTGGATTTACCTAATACTGTTATTAATTACCGACTAGTAACCGGTATAGTCGGTTCTATTGAGGGGCAGGGTACAACCGATGATAGTACCGGCTTTAAAATACCACTGCGTATTAAAGGGCCATTCCATGATGTAGGCATTAAGCTTGATTTTGGTAATGCGCTTAAAGAAGAAGCAAAAGAAAAGCTCAAAGAAAAAGCAAAAGACAAACTTAAAGATAAATTGAAAGGTTTGTTTGGCTAAAACCCTGATAAATAATCTACAAGGCACTAAGATAGTGCCTTGTTTGTTTTGTAACCATATGTAAAATAGCTAGATAGCCGTAATTACTCAATATTAATTAGCTTTCCCTCATAATTAATTAAAAAATAACCTACCGCTCCCCCCGTAATGCTGGTACAATTGCCCGCCCTTAAGAGACAACTAGCTTGTTTTTTGAGTGGATTTCAATCGAAATGTCTTGATTTTAAACGAATTTAAGACAAGTTGTAATTACTACACCGGAGGTCATTAACATGATCCAAATGCAAACTCAGCTGGAAGTTGCTGATAACAGCGGCGCTCGCAAAGTGCAGTGTATAAAAGTCCTTGGTGGTTCTCACCGTCGCTATGCAGCGATTGGCGACATCATTAAAGTTTCTGTAAAAGAAGCTATTCCTCGCGGTAAAGTGAAGAAAGGTGATGTTAAAAACGCGGTAGTTGTGCGCACCAAAAAAGGCGTTCGTCGTCCAGACGGTTCTTTGATCCGTTTCGATAGCAATGCAGCTGTTATCTTAAATGATAACTTGCAGCCTATTGGTACTCGTATCTTCGGCCCTGTGACTCGTGAACTTCGTAATGATAAGTTCATGAAAATCGTTTCACTAGCCCCAGAAGTACTGTAAGGAGTCTATCATGGCAGCAAAAATCCGTCGTGATGACGAAGTAATCGTTCTAGCAGGTAAAGACAAAGGTAAGCGCGGAAAAGTGCTTTCAGTTGTTACTGAATCTGGAAGATTATTTGTCGAAGGCATAAACTTGATCAAAAAGCACCAAAAGCCGGTTCCACAATTGAACCAGCCTGGCGGTATTGTTGAGAAAGAAGCGTCTATCGACGTATCAAACGTTGCGATCTACAACTCGGAAACGAGTAAAGCAGATCGTGTAGGTTTCAAGATTGAAGATGGTAAGAAATTACGTATCTTTAAATCTACTGGTAAAACTATTTAATAGTTGGAGTAGAATGATGGCGAAACTGCATGAAGTATATAAAGACAAAGTAGTAGCTGAACTTCAAGAGAAGTTTGGTTTCAGCTCTGTCATGCAAGTCCCTCTGATCGAAAAGATCACATTGAATATGGGCGTGGGCGAAGCCCTAGCTGACAAGAAAATTCTAGATAACGCTGTTGCGGATCTAGCTGCAATCTCTGGTCAGAAACCTCTAATCACTAAAGCACGCAAATCTGTTGCTGGCTTCAAAGTGCGTGAAGGTTACCCGATAGGTTGTAAAGTAACCCTACGTGGCGAACGTATGTGGGACTTTTTTGAGCGTTTGGTATCAATCGCTATCCCACGTATTCGCGACTTCCGTGGCGTAAGTGCTAAGTCTTTTGATGGACGTGGCAACTACAGCATGGGCGTACGTGAACAAATCATCTTCCCAGAAATCGATTACGATAAAGTAGACCGTGTACGCGGTATGGATATTACTATCACTACTTCTGCGAAATCTGATGAGGAAGGCCGTGCGTTGTTAGAAGCGTTTAACTTCCCATTCAAGAAATAAGGGTAGGGTTATGGCAAAGAATTCTATGAAAGCGCGCGAAGCAAAGCGCACAAAACTAGTTGCTCAGTTCGCTGAAAAGCGCACAGCACTAAAAGCTATCATCAGTGATGTTAATACATCTGAAGATGATCGTTGGGACGCGGTACTTAAGCTACAAGCTTTACCACGTGATTCTAGCCCTGTACGTCAGCGTAATCGTTGTAACATTACGGGCCGCCCACATGGTTTCCTTCGCAAATTCGGCATGAGCCGTATTAAAGTTCGCGAAGCAGCTATGCGCGGTGAAATTCCTGGCCTTAAAAAAGCTAGCTGGTAAAAGAATCACGGGAGTAAGACTATGAGCTTGCAAGATCCTATCGCGGATTTGTTTACACGAATCCGTAACGGTCAGTCAGCGAAGAAAGTATCTGTAACGATGCCTAATTCAAAACTGAAAGTAGCAGTAGCTAAAGTATTAAAAAATGAAGGTTACATCGCTGATTTCGCAATCAATGGCGACGTAAAACCTGAGCTTTCTATCGAATTGAAGTACTTCGAAGGCAAAGCTGTTATTGAAAATATCCAGCGTGTTAGCCGCCCTGGTTTACGTATCTATAAGAGACGTGACGAATTACCAAAGGTAATGGGTGGTCTAGGTATCGCTATCGTATCAACTTCTAAAGGCCTAATGACAGACCGCGCAGCACGTAGTGCAGGCGTTGGTGGTGAAATCATTGGTTTTGTAGCTTAATCGGAGGGGAACTATGTCTCGCATAGCAAAGGCACCAATTAGTGTTCCTGCCGGTGTAGAAGTTACATTAAAAGGCCAGGAAATCACAGTTAAAGGCAAAAACGGTGAATTAACTCGTACTATCAACAACGCTGTTGAAGTAAAAGTTGAAGAAAACGTTATTACAACTTTACCTCGTGAAGGCGTAACAGATGCATGGGCTCAAGCAGGTACTGCTCGCGCTCTAATCAACAATATGATTGTTGGTACGCATGAAGGTTACGAGAAGAAACTTCAGTTAGTAGGCGTTGGTTACCGTGCAGCAGCTAAGGGTAAAACATTAGATTTAACTCTTGGTTTCTCGCACCCAGTTCATTTCGCAGTTCCTGAAGGAATTACGATTGAAACTCCAAGCCAAACAGAAGTTCTAGTTAAGGGCGTAGATAAGCAGTTAGTTGGTCAAACAGCTGCTAACATTCGTGCATACCGTAAACCTGAGCCATATAAAGGCAAGGGTGTTCGTTATTCAGATGAGAATGTGCGCCGTAAAGAGGCTAAGAAGAAGTAAGGTAAGACGATGGATAAAAAAACAGCTCGTCTACGTCGTGCTAAACGCACTCGTAGAAATTATATTGAACAAGGCACAACGCGTCTTGTTATCCACCGCACGCCACGTCACATATACGCTCAAGTAGTTACTGCTGAGGGTACTGTACTGGCTGCTGCTTCTACTGTTGAAAAAGCTATTTGCGAAACAGTTAAAGGCACCGGCAACGTTGCAGCTGCGCAAGCAGTTGGTAAAGCGGTTGCTGAACGTGCGGCTGACAAAGGCATCGAAAAGATTGCTTTTGATCGTAGTGGCTTTAAATATCACGGCCGTGTGAAGGCGCTAGCTGATGCTGCGCGTGAAGCCGGTTTGCAATTCTAGGAGTAGACAATGGCTAACGTAGAAGCAAAGCAACAACAGCCTGATCTAGCTGAAAAGCTAATCGCGGTGAACCGTGTGTCTAAAGTAGTTAAAGGTGGTCGTATCTTTAGCTTTACAGCACTAACAGTAGTTGGTGATGGCGCAGGTAAAGTAGGTTTTGGTTATGGTAAAGCACGTGAAGTTCCAGCTGCTATTCAAAAAGCAATGGAAAAAGCACGTCGCAATATGATCAATGTAGACCTAAATGGCAACACATTACAGCATCCTGTTAAAGGACGTCATGCTGGCTCACAAGTGTTTATGAAACCAGCCTCTGAAGGTACTGGTATCATCGCTGGTGGTGCAATGCGTGCGGTACTAGAAGTGACTGGTGTGCAGAACGTACTTTCTAAATGTTACGGTTCTACTAACCCAATCAACGTAGTGCGTGCAACAATCTCTGCTCTTGAGAATATGAATTCTCCTCAGTCGATTGCTGCTAAACGTGGTCTTCGCATAGACGAGATACTGGGGTAACCATGGCAAATCAAACTGTAAAAGTAACACAAGTAAAAAGCTCTATCGGTCGTTTACCGAAACATAAAGCTACATTACGCGGTCTTGGTTTACGTCGTATCAACCACACTGTTGAGTTAGAAGACACAGCATGTGTACGTGGTATGATAAACCAGGTTTCTTACATGGTTAAGGTAGAGGGTTAATTTCATGCATTTGAATACACTTTCACCTGCTGCAGGTTCAA
Organism: Pseudoalteromonas sp. K222D; assembly: GCF_017653575.1. Classification (NCBI taxonomy): domain Bacteria; kingdom Pseudomonadati; phylum Pseudomonadota; class Gammaproteobacteria; order Alteromonadales; family Pseudoalteromonadaceae; genus Pseudoalteromonas; species Pseudoalteromonas sp. K222D. The sequence goes on along the minus strand of NZ_JAGGDL010000019.1, from coordinate 5,984 downwards.
AAACTGCTCCAAAACGTGTTGGTCGTGGTATCGGTTCTGGTCTTGGTAAGACTGGTGGCCGTGGTCACAAAGGTCAAAAATCACGTTCTGGCGGTAAAGTACGCGTTGGTTTCGAAGGCGGTCAAATGCCTATGCAACGTCGTCTACCTAAGTTCGGTTTCACTTCTCGCAAATCATTAGTATCTGCAGAAATAAACCTATACGAAATCGCTAAAGTAGAAGGCGATGTGGTAGACCTAAGCGCGTTACAAGCAGCTGGTCTAGTTAAAAAGAACGTTTTGTTCGTTAAAGTTGTTAAATCTGGCGAAGTTTCACGCGCTGTTACCGTTAAGGGCCTTAGAGCCACTAAAGGTGCACGCGAAGCTATCGAAGCTGCCGGAGGCAAGGTAGAAGACTAAGGAAGTACTAATGGCTAAACCAGGTCAAGATATGCAAAGTGCACAAGGTGGACTTTCGGAATTGAAGCGCCGATTACTCTTCGTATTAGGTGCTATCATTATATACCGTCTAGGTTCATTTGTGCCGATCCCTGGGATTGACGCCGCTGTACTTGCCGATTTCTTCGAGCAACAAAAGGGCACCATTGTTGAGATGTTCAACATGTTTAGCGGTGGTGCGCTTGAGCGAGCTTCAGTGTTAGCACTGGGTATTATGCCGTATATCTCGGCTTCGATTATTACGCAACTATTAACGCATATGTATCCTCCGTTTATAGAGCTTAAGAAAGAAGGTGAGCAAGGGCGTAAAAAAATTAGCCAGTACACACGCTATGGCACGCTTGTGCTTGCTACTATCCAATCAATCGGTATTGCCACAAGCTTACCGGGCATGATGGAAGGGTTAGTTGTTAACCCTGGTATGGGTTTCTATTTCACCGCAGTGGTGAGTTTAGTGACTGGTACTATGTTCCTTATGTGGTTGGGCGAACAAATAACAGAACGTGGTATTGGTAACGGTATCTCTGTTTTAATATTTGTTGGTATTGTAGCTAACCTGCCGTCTGCTATTGGTTCGACAGCTGAAATGGCGCGCCAAGGTGATTTGAATGTTTTTGTACTGTTGATGGTTGCGGTAATCGTATTCGCTGTTACTTATCTTGTAGTGTTTTTTGAACGTGGCCAACGACGTATTGTTGTTAACTACGCTAAACGCCAACAAGGTCGTCAAGTATTTGCTGCCCAAAGCACGCATTTACCACTAAAAGTAAATATGGCGGGTGTTATTCCACCAATTTTCGCTAGCAGTATAATTCTGTTCCCTGGTACAATTGCCAGCTGGTTCGGCCAGGGTGAAGGTCCGGTCGCTGATGTGTTACAAGCTATAGCTACAACGTTGACCCCAGGTCAGCCATTGTATGCAATGGTTTTAGCAGCAGCTATCATCTTCTTCTGCTTTTTCTACACAGCGTTGGTGTTTAACCCACGTGAAACAGCAGATAACCTGAAGAAATCTGGCGCATTTATCCCAGGTATTCGTCCAGGTGAGCAGACATCTAAATACATTGATAAAGTGATGACACGCCTGACATTGGCAGGTGCTTTGTATATAACCTTTATCTGTCTGGTGCCTGAATTCATGACAATGGCATGGCAAACGCCATTCTACTTCGGCGGTACATCAATTTTGATTATCGTAGTTGTTATCATGGACTTTATGGCACAAGTACAGACTCACCTGATGTCTCATCAGTATGATTCTGTGCTGAAAAAAGCGAACCTTAAAGGCTATGGTCGATAAGGTCAGTTTACGGAGTTGAGCAATGAAAGTACGTGCTTCCGTTAAGAAAATATGCCGTAACTGTAAAGTTATTAAACGTGCTGGTGTAGTACGCGTAATTTGCAGTGAGCCTAAGCATAAGCAAAGGCAAGGTTAAGTAAACAGCGTGCAGGCTGAGTTTTCTCGGCCTGTGTTTTTAGTAGTGATTTGGTCTTCGTTTGAGTATCCTTACGGGCTCTTCAAACAGATGATTACCAAATTCGAATATAGGAGATGTGTTAGTGGCCCGTATTGCTGGCATTAACGTCCCTGATCATAAACATGCAGTTATTGGTTTAACAGCTATTTATGGCATAGGTAAGACTCGCTCTAAGGCTATCTTAGCAGCGACTGGTATCGCCGAGACCACAAAAATCGGTGAACTTTCAGACGAAACTCTTGACGTATTGCGTGATGCAGTTGGCAAGTACACCGTTGAAGGTGATCTTCGTCGTGAAGTTACTTTAAATATCAAGCGCCTAATGGACCTTGGTTGTTATCGTGGCCTACGTCACCGTCGCTCTTTACCACTACGTGGTCAAAGAACTAAGACTAACGCGCGTACCCGTAAGGGTCCTCGTAAGCCTATTAAGCGATAAGGGGATAGTATTATGGCTAAGACACCAATTCGTCGTAAAAAGGTTAAAAAACAAGTTGCTGATGGTATGGCTCATGTTCATGCTTCTTTCAACAACACTATTGTAACGATTACCGATCGTCAAGGTAATGCACTATCATGGGCTACTGCCGGTGGTTCAGGTTTCCGTGGTTCACGTAAATCTACTCCATTTGCTGCTCAGGTTGCTGCAGAGCGTGCAGGTACTGCTGCTCAAGAATACGGTTTAAAAAATCTAGAAGTTTTCATCAAAGGTCCAGGTCCAGGTCGTGAATCTGCTGTACGTGCTTTGAATGCTGCTGGCTACCGTATTACCAACATTACTGACGTGACGCCAATACCACATAATGGTTGTCGTCCACCGAAGAAACGTCGCGTTTAACAATAGGTTAGGAGAAATAACATGGCAAGATATTTGGGCCCTAAGCTCAAGCTGAGTCGTCGTGAAGGCACTGACCTGTTCCTTAAGAGCGGCGTAAGAGCTATCGACTCTAAGTGTAAACTTGAGACTGCACCTGGTCAGCATGGCGCTCGTAAAGGTCGCTTATCTGATTACGGTTTACAATTACGTGAAAAGCAAAAAGTACGTCGTATCTACGGTGTATTAGAAAAGCAATTCCGTAACTACTACAAAGAAGCTGCTCGCCTTAAAGGTAATACAGGTGAAAACTTGTTACAGCTATTAGAGCAACGTTTAGACAATGTTGTATATCGCATGGGTTTTGCTAGCACACGTGCAGAAGCACGTCAGTTAGTAAGCCATAAAGCGATTTTAGTTAATGGTCGTGTTGTGAATGTTCCTTCGTACGTAATTGCTCCAGAAGATACTGTTGTAATCCGTGAGAAGTCTAAAACACAAGCACGTATCATCGCTGCTCTAGAGTTGGCTGAGCAACGTGAAAAGCCGACTTGGGTTGAAGTTGACGGTAAGAAATTGGAAGGCAGCTTTAAGCGTCTACCTGAGCGTTCAGATCTGTCTGCGGACATTAATGAACAACTAATCGTCGAACTTTACTCTAAGTAAAGTTAAGAGTTAAGAGAGGATAAAATGCAGGGTTCTGTTACAGAATTTCTAAAACCAAGGTTAGTCGATATCGACGCTATCAACCCAACACGTTCTAAAATAGTTTTAGAACCACTTGAGCGTGGCTTCGGTCACACTTTGGGTAATGCCTTACGCCGTATACTGCTTTCATCTATGCCTGGATGTGCAGTAACTGAAGTTGAAATCGACGGTGTATTGCATGAGTACAGCGCGAAAGAAGGCGTTCAAGAAGACATCATTGAAATACTATTAAACCTAAAAGGTTTAGCAGTAACGTTAGAAGGCAAAGATGAAGTTTTTCTGACCCTGGCTAAATCTGGTGTAGGCCCTGTGACTGCGTCAGATATTCAGCACGATGGCGATGTAACAATTGCTAACCCAGATCATGTTATTTGTAATTTAACAACAAATAACAGCGAGATCAGCATGCGTATTCGTGTTGAACGTGGTCGTGGTTATGTGCCGGCATCTAGTCGTTTATCCTCTGATGACGATGAGCGTCCAATTGGTAGATTGTTGCTTGATGCATCATTTAGCCCAGTTGAACGTATTGCGTACTCGGTTGAATCAGCTCGAGTTGAGCAACGTACAGATTTAGACAAGTTAATCATTGATATGGAAACAAACGGCACTTTAGATCCAGAAGAAGCGATCCGCCGTGCGTCTACTATCTTAGCTGAGCAATTAGATGCATTCGTAGATTTACGTGATGTAACTGAGCCAGAAGAGAAAGAAGAGAAGCCAGAATTCGATCCTATTCTACTTCGTCCAGTTGATGATCTTGAACTAACAGTACGCTCAGCAAATTGTTTGAAAGCCGAGCAAATTCAATATATCGGTGATTTAGTTCAGCGCACTGAAGTTGAGCTTCTTAAAACGCCTAATTTAGGTAAGAAGTCTCTAACTGAAATTAAAGACGTGCTAGCTTCACGTGGACTTTCTCTAGGCATGCGCCTAGAAAATTGGCCACCTGCAAGTTTAGCTGAATAATCTAAATCACTATATTAGTTTAGTTAGAAGGATAGGGTCATGCGCCATCGTAAGAGTGGTCGTCAATTAAACCGTAACAGTAGCCATCGTAAAGCGATGTTTAGCAATATGGCAGGTTCTTTGGTGAAACATGAAATCATCAAAACTACTTTGCCTAAAGCGAAAGAGTTACGTCGTGTAATTGAACCTTTAATCACACTGGCTAAGACTGACAGTGTAGCAAATCGCCGTTTAGCGTTTGCTCGCACGCGTGATAATGAAGTTGTTGGTAAGTTATTCAGTGAAATCGGTCCACGTAACGCGGATCGTCCAGGTGGTTACACTCGTATTCTTAAGTGTGGCTTCCGTACTGGTGATAATGCACCAATGGCTTATATTGAACTAGTTGGTCGCCCAGCGACTAGCGAAGCAGTTCAAGAAGACGCACAGTCTGCAGAGTAAGTCTTAAAGAAACCTAAAAGCCGAGCCTATGCTCGGCTTTTTCTTGCCTAAAATTTGTTAATCTATATGAATCAGTGATTACCTTCTATTATGATCGTTTACGAGTACTGACTCATAGATTCTAAATTGATAAGTTGTTTTAAGACCTGCTTTAATACCCCTACCTAGTTACTCTTTACTTATTACTCATTCAAAATAGCCTATCTGATCATGGTTAAGGATTATCTTCATTATATATTGTTCGTTTAGAGCTATTATATAATACAACTCCAAAACTTAGATTATCCAGTAGAGCGGCCCACTACGAAGTTTATATTTATAAATCTGATTATAAGACATAACGTGTACTCATTTACCTATTTACCTATTTACCTATATACCTATATTAAGAATCTCATATCAAGGTTGAGTATTACGGCCTAAGTAAACTTACTTCTTAATATTATTAAATTATGATTAAACATAGCTCGATCAATTCAATTTTCGCCTTTTGATTACTTTAAATGATTTTAAGTAATACGAGTCTTCTCATATTGGTTAGTTATTTAGCATAGATGATCCAAATATGTCTTTATTCATTAGTAGTTGTCATAACTTTAATTTCAAATAGCGCTATAAATTTCTTAACGATAGTAGTTTAGTTGTGTTTTTAAGCGTTTAGCTCAAATACTCAGCGAACAGCAGTTTATTTCAAGTTTTCTTTAAAAAACAGTTGATCTGTTTTCGGATTTCCCTATAATGCGACCCCACTGAGAAGGGAAACGCCGAAGCATAGCAAGGCAGCAACTACTCAGAGAGTTAAATAAAACTTCGGTTTTAAATCTTCCAAAAAGAAAGTTTAAAACTAAGTGTTGACTCGAAAAATAAAGGATGTATTATACGCATCCCTTGAGACGCTAAAGCGACTCAAAACGTTCTTTAACAATATAAAGCAATCATCTGTGTGGGCACTCGTACAGATTGAGTTCTAACAGCCAACCTACTTAGGTAGCGAGGCAAACAAATTAGAGTCTCAATTGAAAACTGAGTGACCAACAGAAGTAACTTATTTATAAGTTACTTCGGCACAGTCAATTCAATATCGAAAGATATTAAAATAAATTCAGAATTCATTGAGCTGTCGAAAGACATAAAACT